>DASUBD010000173.1:0-12076 GCA_035763445.1 Candidatus Angelobacter sp. | reverse complement strand
CTTGCTGCCATACTCCAGCTTGCTTAATTCAAAAGAGAAGACATTGTGGAATTAATTCGTTTCCTGCTCGCCCGCTCCCGCCTCATTCTTATTCTCACCATTGTATTTGGGGTTCTGAGCGGAGCCATGAATGCTGCCATGCTGGCGCTATTGAACTCCGCTATCTTTCGCCCAGCTGGAAGCAGCGGCCGGCTTCTAGTGATCTTTATTCTCTTCTGTGCCATTGCTCCGATGATGCGCGTGGCTTCTGAACTGCTCCTGATGCAACTGGGACAGGACGCAATCTTTTCCGTGCGGCGGGAGATGGTTCGCCAGATCCTTGCTGTTCCGCTGCAGTGGGTGGAGCAAAATGGACCCGCTCGCATCCTCTCCATGCTCACGGACGATCTCTCGCATTTGTCGGAGATGGTGGCATTGGTTCCTGTACTCTGCGTCAACGTCGCGGTGGTGGGCAGTTGCTTTATATATATGGGCTGGCTCAAATGGCAACTGCTGCTGGCCATCCTGGGCTTTATGGCGCTGGGAATTCTCACCTATCGATTCGGTGTGCATCGTGCACACCCGCATTTTCAACGTGGACGCCAGAGTGAGAACGATCTACAGAAGCATTATCAGGGCCTGCTCTATGGCATGAAGGAGCTCAAACTTCATCGCAAGCGCCGGGAGGTTTTCTTGAGCCAGGTTCTGGACAAAACAGCGCACATTTTTCGCACCGAGGCGCTTGCCGGGATGCGCATTTATTTCATTGCCGCGAGTTGGGGGCAACTCCTGATTTTCGTCATTATTGGCGTCTCGGTTTTTGGCCTTCAACGCGTCTTGGGTGCGGAAGCAGGCGTGCTCAGCGGCTTTATGACGGCATTGATATATATGATGACTCCGCTCCAGGTGATCATGAACGCGACCCCGGGATTGGCGCGGGCCAAAGTGGCCCTTCAGAACATCCATGATCTTGGGATCACGCTATCGCATTCGGCCAGTTCGGAGGCGACCGATGATCTTCCTGCTCTCCCCGAGGGCGGCGTGCGCTTACAGCTCTGCAGTGTGGTGTATTCGCATCATAGCGCTGACTCTGTGGACGAGTTTACGGTCGGGCCCATTGACCTGACGATCATGCCTGGAGAGCTGTTGTTCATCACCGGCGGCAATGGCAGCGGAAAGACTACTTTGGCTAAATTGCTCACCGGCCTCTATCCGCCGCACAAAGGAGAACTCTGGTACGACGAGGAGAGGGTGACCGATGAGAATCGCGATAATTATCGGCAGCTGTTTTCCGGCGTGTTTTCTGACTTCTTCCTGTTCGAATCCTTGCTCGGCCTGGAAAATGCCCAACTCGATGACCGTGCCCGCGAGTACATTTGGCGGTTGCGTCTTCAGGAGAAGGTCCGCATTAAAGATGGCGTCTTTTCCACCACCGCGCTTTCGCAAGGGCAGCGCAAACGTCTTGCATTGCTGACCTCTTGCCTCGAAAATCGTCCTGTGCTGTTTTTTGACGAGTGGGCCGCCGATCAGGATCCTTCCTTCAAAGAGTTCTTTTACTTTACGATTCTCCCCGGCTTGAAAGCACAGGGAAAGACCATAATCGTCATCAGCCACGACGACCACTACTATGGTGTAGCGGACCGAATTATCCATCTGGAATCTGGCCGCATCGCCGCTGAACCATCCACCTTCCTGAAACAAGTGGCTGAAGACACGCCCGCCAGATCCTAAGCCATAAGGCACAATCAAAGAAATTTGTCGACAACGTCACCTGCGACAGGCGACGTGGGTCTGTGTGCCCGGTGGATGCGCACAAGTTCCAAAGCGCGTTTGCTTTTTGAAGGATTGGATTTGGTGGAGCTAGTCGGGATCGAAGAGTCCACCTGTTCTGAAAACACGAAAGTTATTGATTCGCGGTAAATCGCACAATGCCAAGAATGCCTAAACTACCTGCAATGCCGGATTCATTGTACGTTTATTGTACGGTGAATTTGTTCAGAATCAAATCTACTCATATCTGCCGGCCCGCAGTTTCACCGCCACAAGCATACTCGGCAGGATTTACCAATTTGAGGACCTGCTCACGATTCTGCTGCGCGGGCTTCACAACAGCGCTGAGCGGTCATGAGTTGGGCCATGGTGCCGTCATCGGCAGACCGGTGCGATTTGCCGATGCATTTACAGAGGAAGATGAAAAATTCGCACTTGCCCGGCTTGAGGCGGCTGCCCGCAGGAGCGGAATCGAAGAAGTGGTGTTCGAATACGAACCCGTCGCGGCCGCATATCAATACGAACGGGCTTGACGATGACGAACTTATCCTCGTCGGGGATTTCGGCGGAGGCACGAGCGATTCTCGTTAATTAGCGTAGGACCAGGTGCCAGCGCAACAGGAGCCCACAGGATCGTTAGGCAATGCCGGAATCGGCGTGGCCGGCGATGCGTTCGACGCGGCTATTGTTCGCCGCGTTATCAGCCCGATGCTCGGCAAAGACGGCTTTTATGCGAAGAACCGGCCGTGGCCACCGCCTTCAAGACCAAGATGGCGACCCCAGAAGCACAACAGATTTATCGCCAACGGTCGCAGATTACCGAGTTTCCGCATGCCTGGATTAGGGAGCGCTGTGGCCTACGGCAATTTCGTTGTCGGGGCCGCCTCAAAGCGACTATGGAAGCCACTTGGGCCTACCTGAGTTACAACCTGACGCGTTGGTTCAGCCTACGACGAAAGCTCATTCTCGAACTTGCACCGATTTAACCGTTCAAGGAAAGGTGACTCTCGTCTTTTCCGGGAGCATTGCACCATCACCGTAGCCGCCCAGTGGCATGACACTAAATCTTCGACCGAGGCTCATGTAAAAACCAATTTCTTCACAGCTTCCTGTCCCCGAGTTTCCCACGAAACGACAAGGCAGACTTTTCGTTATGAGTCGGCGATATCGGCTTGATCTGGAGTGCGAAATTCCTGCCTCTGGTTGCCTCGCGCCGATGCGCCATCTGGTGTCCGATTAGTCTTGTGATCGGGCCCGCTGCCGACTTCTGCAACCACGGCCATTTGGATGGCTCTGTCAGATAACCTGCTCCTTTTTATAAGTGTCCGAGTTAGTGAGCCATGATGCAATTGGCGCCATTGCCTACCACTGCAAGCCCATTCACTGCAGTATTCATAACTTTTGTGTTCGCCCGCACTATGTTTGTGGTCCCGTCGTAACTCTTGTTAACGCCTTTTCCCGTGCCGGTGCCTGGTTGATATCTCCCTCCGTTGGGTAAGGGTCCGGTCTGCTCCTCTCGCGGATCATGCATCGCTTCCTCACCTTGAAAGATTCCTGGATCCCCGCCAGATAAGCACGTTAACACTTGGCCACCTGACGGATGGAAGTTGTCGTGACATAGGTTCCCTCCGCAATTTATCCTCACTCCATCAGGAAGAGAGTAGGGATGAGAAATCAAGTTCAACAACAGTTCAGAATTTTCAAGGCCGAGTTTGGACGTATCGCTGATCGTCACCCAAGCACCGTTCGAGTCAATGTGTCCAAGAAATATTGGCCGGCCGTCTTGATCCGTTGAGCCGTCCCAAAAAACCTTCAACCCTTCCCCTGGGAATTGAACGAAAACTTGGAGGCCAAACTCATCGGTATTTCGAACAAAGCCGTTAAAGCTTGCTAGATATCCGAGATTCACGCCACCAAGCCTCAGAAGTGAGCTAACTATATCGCAACCTATCGCCTGCCCATCAGCATAACAACCCCCGCCACCGGCATTTCCACCAACACAATCTCCGTGCTCGTCCAAAAGGCAAGTCCAGTTATTTCCACTATAACAAGCGCCCGTACTATTGTCGCAATGTGTGCCCGTCGGATCGACCAAATTAATAGGGTCATTCATAACATACGCATAGCGGTTCATGGATTGCGGATTACCAATTATTCCCGCCAGGGGATCGAGAGACATGAAGCGACCGATGCGCGTGGAATCGAAACGGGCATTCGCGTAGTCCAATCCGCCTTCGGAATCGGCATCGCGCTCGTAGGTAGTGAACTTCCACTTGTTTGGCGTCCCGGTTTCGTACCAGGTTTCGCCGAAGGGAAAATGGCCGTAGGTGCGCGTCACTGTTCCCGTAGAATCCGCGCTGGATCGTACCGACAGGTGATCGGAATAAAGATAGCTAATCGTGCCTGAGGCGATCGTGGCTACGCGCTGGCCCCCAGCGTAGATATATTCCGTATTCGGAGAGGCCGGAGCGGCGCCACTAAGATATTCCGCTATAACATAGCCTCCGGCAGCAACATAGACAATCCCGTTCTTGCCCACCCGGAAGCCGCCGCCATCATAGGTAAACATATTAGCCGAGCCATCCACATGCGTCATCCTTTCTTCGGCATCATAGGTGTAGGAATGCACACCGTCGGAAGTCATGTTTCCTGCGGCATCATACGTCTGTCCTGAGCCAAAGAGATGATTCGTTGGGGGGTCGACAAGTACCTCGTTCATGGGCATCAGTCCAGCACCGCCCGTGGGAGTTTGGCGCAGACGATTGCCATAGCGATCATAGGTGAAGTTCAATTTCCAGGTGCCTGCCGAAGTCTGATCCACAGTCTGCGCAACTTGCAAACGGCCCAGTTCGTCATACACATAGCTCGTGCTGCGCGCTGAAGACAGGTTGTCCGTTATGCCCTGGATCTGACCGTTATTTGCTGCGCCACCATAACTATAGGCCAGATCGAGTATCGATCCCGCGTTGTTTCCATATTGAATAGCAGTCAATTGCAGGCTGCTGTTATATCCGTATTGGCCGGACATCCCATTTCCATAATTCATGTTTAGGATTTGGCCGGCGGCATTATAAGCTCCAACGCTGTACACTGACGCTCCGTTGTTGTCGACCTCGGTGAACCGGCCTATGGCGTCATACTTTTCCGCCACCACCCGTCCTGAAGGGTAGGTGATGCCGCTCAATTCGCCCGCAGCGTTGTAAGAATATTGCGTTGTGTAAGTGACGCCGGCGATGGCCTGGGCCACGTTCGTAACGTTGCCCATTACATCGTACTGAAAAGCCTTCGAGCCTGATCCATCGGTAGTGGAAATCAGGCGCCCGGCGCCGTTGTTGGGGCTGCCCGCCGCTCCATAAGTGAACATAACTTCCGGCGTTCCATCCGAATACGTGATGTCCGCAAGATGGCCTAATGGGTCGTAACCGTATGTCGATGTGATTCCGCGAGGATCGGTTTGGGTGGCAACAACCCCATAATCTTTGTAGGTAAAGGTGAGGGCGTTGTAATTACTCTCCGGGACTGCCGCAGAAAGCAGCTGGCTCAAGCCATCGTAGCTGTAGGTCCTGGTCTGCTGGCCCTGTTGCACCTGCAAGAGATGCCCTAGCGGGTCATAGGTGTAGGCGGTGGTGAGCGCTACGCTCGGATCCAGGGACGGTGTGGACAGAGATCCGCCACTGAAAGCCGCGGTAATGGGAGTGGAAGCGCCCGCGTTGGGGAAAGAGGGATTGGGGAAGGAAGAGCTTAGATTCGACGCGCCCGAAAGCACCACGGAATAACTGTTCGCGTCGGTCCCCTTGGTTGAGGCCGTGAATGTGATGGTGGCTGAGCCGGACGGCACAGTCGCTTTGATAGCTCCCCAGAGAGGATCGGAGTTGATCTTGGCGACCAAACTCGCGGCGATCCCGGCGGGGGTGCTGCCCTGGCTGTAGTTTACCGATTCCTTCGGCGCAGTCCCGTTGGTGAACCCGTTCAACGTAGCCGTCACCGTACCGTTGTCATAGAGTGTGCCGGACTGGCCGGGAACGAATGAGGAACTGGGCGAGGTCAAAGTAAACGAAGTTGAGCCGCTTGAGAAGTATGCGGAGTTCGTGGTTGCGCTCAGCGTCAGCGGATAATTGGTGCCGGAGCCGGTAGCTATCGTGGTGAGTTTGAGCACGCCGTCCGAACAAGTCCCGTTCGTGCAGCCCGCGTTGACGAGAGCAGTAGCATTGGTGTCCTGGCTGAACTTGGTGAGAAGGGCCTGCGCGAGCGTGGCAGGGGTATCTGTTTGGCCGTAAGGAATCTGTTCGGAGATCGACGTTCCATTAGCGGTAAAACCTGCCGTGATGGTTCCTGTGTCGTACTTGGTGGTTAGGATTTGGTCCAGGCCCCCACTGAAGTGGGCGCTGGTGGGGGTGACATTCCAGCCAGCGCCACCGCATACCTCATTTCCGCCGGCGGCTTCGTCAGCAGCGCAATTGGAGTTGACGGACGCCGTAAAGGTGGACGCATTCAAGGCGCTTCCGGTTGCGACGGTGGTCAGCGTGAGGCTGCTAGAACCGGGTGTGTACCCGGCTTGAACCACCGAGTTGGCTTGCAGGTTTTGAGCAAGGGATTGAGCCATGGCCTGCGGAGTCGTGTTTGTCGAGCCATCGAAGTTAGCCGTCGAAGAAACAGCAACGCCGGCAATGTTCATCTGGAGGGTGATATTTCCGGAGTCGGGCGCCGCGACGGTGCAGTGAGTTACCCCACGAATGATGGTACACGTTTGGACGGTTCCGTCTTGCCCGCCGATGGTTACGGTCACGCTGGCAGTGTGTGCCGCCTGCTGTACGACCTGAGTATTACACCGATCCGTGATGGTGGAGGAGCAAGGTGCGGCCGCGGCAAGGGTCAGGGTCGCCGTTCCCGCAGTGGCTCCATTGCTCGAGGAATTACTCGCGACACTGAGATCGGTCCCGCTGATAGTCGCGGAGGAAGACGCCGCGGCTCCGCCCAGCGAACCTGGTTCATCCACCCGCACCAAGCGGCCCATCGCATCGGTAAATCGCCTTGCTAACTTACCGGCTGGGTCGGTTGTGGTAACAACCGCGCCTGAATAATTGATCAGATAAGGGTTTTGAGCTCCAGCTGCGGTAGCGGGGGGCGCAACTTGAGTCGGACGACCGAGGTTGTCATACGTAACAACGGTAAAAACGGGCGTATCCGACGGCCCATACGGATTGCTAATCTGTGCGGCGCGTCCAAGAATGTCATTCACCTGGGACACGGTGCTAACCAATGAGGTCCCGTTAAATGTCTGCCGCTTAAGTTGCCGGCCCAGCCCGTCGACCGTGGAGGTAATACGGAGGCTATTGGCCGTACTGAAAACAGTTGCGTTAGGACTGAGATCCAGATCGTCGTATGAGACCGTGGTTGTGACTTGGTCGGGGGTGAGAAGCGTACTACGCCGTCCCGCGGCGTCATAGGTGGCAGTTGTTTTCTGCCCGTTTGCATCAGTTGTAGTCAGCACCTGGCCGTCGTCGTTGTAGATAAAGTTAGTCGTGAGTTGGCTTCCGGCCGGCCCGATCGATACCGAATCAGGGACTGAATACCATGTGGCGGGCGAAAAATTAAACGTGGTCTGAGGGCCAGTGCCCTGCTGGCTGCTTAGCACGTTGCCTTGGTTATCGTACGTAAGCTTTGTCGTAATCCCGCCCGTTCCTGCGGCAGGGTTCGGGTAGCGAATCACGCTGGTGAGGTTGCCGCGCGTTGTGAACGCTGATGAATAACTCGGATCATGCCCGACGTTATTGGGATTTACGTCCGTGACGGTTCCTTCGTCGTATTTGAAATCGGTGCGTGAAACTGTCGCTCCAGTACCGTCTTGCACGATGATTTGAGATGGCTTGTTGACGATGTTACTGCCGGGAGCGGCGATGCTGATTAGTGTTCTACGCAGAAGGGCTCCGGGCGCCCCAGCTCCAAAATCAAATTCCTGACGGTCCGTGAGGTTCCCATTGGTATCGTAGGCATTGAATTTGACCAGCGACTGCGTTGTACCGTCCTCAAGAATTGTTGTTGCCGAGGTCAGATGGGGATTTGCTCCCGACGCATCCAGCGCCCAAGCCACATTCGTCGTCTGCAGAATGTTGGCTGAGGTGGGTGTGCACGGAAAAGAGGAACAAAGTAACGTCTGTACAGGCACACCGTCGAGGCCATTGCCGGCCGCTGAGAATGTGGTGGCTCTCGTAACGCCAGTGGGATCTGTCACCTGGAAATTAGTCACCACGCCGGCGGTGTTCTTCTGCGCAAAGTAATTAAAGACTCCAGTGTTCACGCCGTCAAACACGGTCTGTTGCGTATACGTTGGATTGGCAGACAGGGCGCCGTTTCCTGCGATTGGCCAATTGAAGCTGGTCGAATAGCGGGTAGTCGCATTGGCGCTAAGTTCCGATACCTGGCTTACGAGCCCCCAATCTGCATAATTAAATGCCACTCCCGTTCCGTCCGGTCTGGTGACACCGGTGAGGACGTTTATGCGGCTGGGATTGGTCCCTGTTTCATTGGCCAGCGATCCTGTGTTTTTGTTGAACGCAATGAACAGCGGATAATTCTGTGCCCAAGTGAAAGTGTACGTCCTGAGGGCCACGTTGCCTGCGGAAAGCTCCGTGACGGAATCAAGTTGCGTGGGAATGGCGCTGTCATAGTTGAACAGGATCTTGCGCCCAACGTCGTCTATGATTTCCGAAAGACGCATTGAGGAGTCGTCCTGGTAAAGAATAGAGAAGTAGTTTCCATTGGTATCTTTGAATTGTCCGGGCCGGAAGAGCGTGCTGGAACCCGGTGCTGCATTGTAAGTAACAATCAAGCCATTTCTTTGCGTTGCAAACAGCACTGTCCCAGGAGGATTCGGAATTTGGGCGTGGATGTAAGTGGAATCATTGGTCACAAAGCCGCCGGTCGGACTGGGGATCAGGACGTGTTTTGCTCCTGTGTCGTCGACAAGCACGCCGCTGCCATCATCCGGCGAGAATTCAATGTAACCAAAATCCAGCCGGAACCCGGGACTAGGGTTGTCGTGATCCGCATTTAAAACAATCGAGGTCCCCATCACCGTCCAGATGAAGCTGTTGTAGTGGAGCGTAAGATCCACATCGAGGCCATTTCGGCCTCGCAGGGCGAACAGGGGAACACTGTAGGTAAAACTCTGGCTACCCTGGACAGTCCGGGGAACTTTCTGGCCGACCCCAGGAAAAGGAGCAGTGCTCGGCCGACTCGCGCTTCCCAAGCCGCGCATAGCATTCACAGCGGTCCTGAAGGGAATCGATCCGCTCTCTGTGGTGGGTTGCGGTCCGCCGCAGCCGGCGTCACAATTCACCGCAACTTGTCCCGAAACTGAAACGGTTACCGCCATCAAGACTGCCAGCAAAACCCACAACGCGCTTCGTTTCATTTGGTTTCTCCGAATGAGAGTTCCTGACGGTGGACCGATTTCATCTTGCCTCTATGCAACCTGTTTATGAGACGCACCACCTTAGCGAGACTACACATGGACCACAAAAGAGAATGTGGCAAGAGGTTGACAGCATGGGGTGAATGGCAAACTCGACTACAACCGATCCAACCAAGCTTCGTTCCATCCTTTGGCAGCTTGATAATCCTGTTTATCTTTGCGGCTCGAGTTGATACTGTTATTAGCCACGAATGAAGAAGCACGGTACAGAAAAATTGCTGAAGATTCCGGTCCGGGGACTGGTCTTGTCCTTCTTGATAGCGACGGTTTTGGCAGTGACCTTGTGCGTTGCTTGGTATGCAGAAGTAATGTCAAGTGGAGTACAGGCTTCTTTTACAAGTGGGTTGCTCTGGTATTTCTTGGAAGTTTATCTTTGGCTGCTGTTATGCCCTCTCATTCGTTCCTTTAACCGCCGGTTGCCATTAGCCCCACCCAAGGCGCGTATTTACCTCACGCATGCGCTTATGGCGATTGTTCTTCCATCGCTGATGCGATTGCTGGGATTATTCATTGACAGACATCTCGATCCTGGTTTCACAGGCAATATGCCTTTTACATTCCGGTATCTAGCTATTTATTGTGCCTTCCGCGTTCCGGGGCAGATCGTGACGTATTCGCTCATTCTGGCGCTCTTTGCCGCCCGCGACTACCATAAAGGTCTGCGAAAGGAAGCAGAGCGGCGGGCGCTCTTGGAAACTCAATTAGCCAGAGCCGAATTAATGGCTTTACGCATGCAATTGCATCCTCACTTCCTCTTCAACACGCTGCATTCGGTCTCAGCATTGATCGAGCCTCACCCAACCGAAGCAATTCGCATGATTTCCAGATTGGGCGAATTCCTCCGCCTCTCGATCGACCAAAAGGATTCGCGGATGATCTCTCTGGAAGAAGAGATCCGCTTTGTCGAGCTTTATTTTGGAATTGAGCAAGTGCGTTTTGCAGATCGCATGCACCTTCTGGTGAATATCGCCCCAGGTACAGAAGCAGCTGTCGTTCCGAATTTAATCCTTCAGCCTCTCATTGAGAATGCATTGCGGCATGGTGCATGGAAACATGAAGGCGCAGTTCGAGTGGAAGTAGTCTCACGTGCTGTGGATCATTCCGTGGAAATCCTCGTCCGGAATGCACAGAAGAGCGCTCCCGAGGGAATGGAAAGACCGATTCGCGAAGGAATCGGCCTTTCCAACGTAAGGTCCCGTTTGCAATTGTTGTACCCGGAACGCTTTAAGTTCGAATATGGCTGGATTTCTCCTGGCGTGTTTCAGGCCTTGATCGCCCTTCCGGCATTCCAAGGAGAACCAACGCTATGATTTCCAGGGGTGCACCTCTTCCACAGCAAATACGGGTGATGCTCGTCGATGACGAGCATCTGGCGCAGAGTTTTCTGCGTCGCATACTTGAGAAGGACCATCACATTCGGGAGATTCAGGCGTGCAGCACTGGTAGCGAGGCCCTGGAGCGAATGCAGCAGTTTCGGCCGGATATCCTGTTCCTTGACATCAAGATGCCGGGACTTTCGGGTTTTGAGGTGCTGGCAGAGTTGCCGGAAGAAGACCAGCCCGTTGTCGTGTTTACCACGGCATTTGCCGATTATGCTCCGAAAGCTTTCGATATTCAGGCCTGCGATTATGTAATGAAACCGTTTGACGAAGACCGGCTGTTTCTTGCCCTTGATCGGGCCAAAGAAGCCCTTCGAAACCAGCTCAGGCGAGCACGATCTCCCTTCCGAATTACTGTGGCTGACGGACGGCGGAACGTTCGTCTATGTGCGGACGAGGTAGTCTGGATGGCGGCCGAGGACAACTACGTCAGAATCTGTTGCGGTAGAGAAACTCTCTTGGTGCGTTCGACGCTGAATAAGCTGGAGCGCAATTTCAAACGGGACGTGCTGCTCAGGGTTCACCGCTCCTGGATTGTCAATGTTAACCGTGTCAAGGAAATCCGGCAGGACCGCAATTATCAATACACGCTAGTTTTGTCAGACGGCACAGCCATTGTGTCGAGCCGTCGGTATAAGAGCTCACTTCGGATCGCTTTCCAGCTCTGAAATCCTCGAAAAATCAGAGTTTACCGTCCTCAAAGGGTAGGCAATGAACACGCCTCGATAGCTGAGTGATTCAATTACTAGGAAAATCAAAAGCTCTGAGAATGCATAAGAGCCGGCATGCAAAGAAAAAGATTCACACCAAGAGCCATAACAATGGTTTAGATCCGCTAACTATGGCGTGTTCCAGAGCCCGTGGTCTCTTTCGATGGCCTTGCTGGCTTATGACCGAGGCGTGAGCTGCGCCGAGGCCGAGCCGCTTTACTCCTGATTCCGCGGCAGTTGCAGCTAAGCCAAAAGGATCCTCCAACTCGGTCGGCGAATTATTGGCATATCGATAAAAATTAGTGTCGGAGGCAAATCGAAGAGCATCCTCGCTAAGACTCGGCTTGCAGGTCGGTTCAACTGGACGCACTGTACGATTATTGTACGATTCGCGCAAACATCCTTGGAACTTGCTTGTTTTCAGAGAGTTAGAATGGTGGAGCTAGTCGGGATCGAACCGCTTCAGTGGATTGAAAACATACAACTTGCTGATTCTACAATGTTCTTAAAGCGCTGGAAAGGCACAAATTCAAATTCGGTGGTACAAATTGGTACAACGAGGATGGAGCCTCTTAATGCCATCGCTTCACAAACCGGGCGGATCTGATCCGAGAACGGACCCCTACTTAGGATGGCGCGGGTGATTCTATCGACGTAAAAGTCAGCTCCACAAAATGCTCCTGAAGGTCATTCGCTAGCCTGATTTTCTTGCCGTCCAGCGGTACGCCATCCATGACGGCATGTAACTCTCCCTCGCGATCAGG
>DASUBD010000172.1:0-4669 GCA_035763445.1 Candidatus Angelobacter sp. | reverse complement strand
GAAGCAGAGCAGACTTTAAGGGTTGTGTTCGGATTCTGTGACTACGAGGCGCAGATGAAAAAAGAGCCCAACGCGCGGGCTCACGTAGATCACCTTGTTTACCGGGACTTAGTGGCAGGCATCGCCGTCCTTGGCACCGGTGGTGGGATCGATACTGCAGACGAAGGTTTGAACTGCTCCCTTTATCTCCTGTAGTTCCTGTTCAGTGACAAGACGGGCGCCGGCCCGGCCCAGTACTCTGTTATCAAGTTCGGACATTGAATGCTCCTTTCGGATGTAGGTTCAGGGCAGGGATTATAAGACCGTGGAAATCAAGCAGAGCATGCCCCGGGCGTTGTGTTCGGATTCTGTGAATCGTTGAGGCGTCACAAAAGAGCACGGGATCCGGGCTTCGGCTGAAAGAGAAATGATGTGTGTTGCCCTCTTTCCACTGTGACAGCCGTGGGCGGAGTGCAAACTCCGTGGGTTGTCGCAGGTTTTCGGATGTGGCTCGGTGATTCAGGCCTGGTGCAGTTACTTTGGATTGCAAACGAGAAAAGGTGAGTCCAGGCCAGACTTTCATAACACGCGAGCAAGTCCGGTGCGAGTAAAGAGGCTTGTGATATCCAGGGATGTTATCTTTTTCAGGTGTCCAGCAAACCCGGGGTTTATGTCGAAACGGTGATTCACGGTGACGTGGAAGAGGTCTGGCGTCGGACGCAGGTACCGGAACTGCATCAACTCTGGGATTTACGATTCACGTCCATCCAATACCTTCCGAAGAACTCTGAGGCCGAGCCGCAGAAGTTTCTTTACTCAACACGGATCGGCTTCGGGCTGAAAATCGCCGGTGAAGGCGAGAGCACTGGGAAGCGGGAGGACCTGACCGGGGAGCGCACCTCCGCACTCAAATTCTGGTCTGACGATCCAAAATCGCTGATCAAAGAAGGGTCTGGCTATTGGCGATATATTCCAGAGCATGGCGGAGTGCGATTTTTGACCTGGTATGACTACCATACGCGGTTCGGCGCTTCGGGCCGGCTCATGGACAGGATTTTCCGTCCGCTGATTGGGTGGGCAACAGCATGGAGCTTTGACCGCTTGCGATTGTGGATTGAACGCGGCATTGCTCCGGCCACAAGTCTCAGGATGTCACTGATCCACGCGCTGGCACGGTTCTCGATTGTTTTTGCCTGGGTCTGGCAAGGGCTGATGCCAAAGCTGCTGTTCCCAAGTGCGGACGAGCGTTCAATGTTGCTGGCTGCAAGCTTACCCTTGACCATCCTGCCGCTGTTGGGAGTCACGGAACTATGCTTTGCGGTGCTGGGATTGGTGGCCTGGAGATGGCGACCATATTTTCTCTTGAATATGGCGGCGATGATCGCATCACTCGTTGTTGTGGGACTACGCGCGCCGTTCTACCTGATAGCCGCGTTCAATCCGGTCACGCTAAACGCGCTGGTGATTGCTATGTCGTTCGTCGGGTACATCTCAGGCACTGAACTGCCGTCCGCTTCCAGATGTGCCAGAAAACCGGCTGAGAAGCTATGAGATCAATTTACGAGCTAGCCCTGGGTTCTGACTTTGCCCGCCTGCATCCTGAAATACAGCGGCGGTTCGGATTTAGGAGCAAAGACAATATCGCAAGCATTGGGACTGGTGTGATGGAGGAGTTATGGCACGGGCCGGCTTACACTCTGCCTTTTCTTTACGTGGGGTCCTGGCGCAGCATCATGTTCCCGGAACGCGGAACGAACGTATCTTTTGAAATAGCCAATTACGCGTATGTCGACGAATTGGGGCGCGAGACAGTTACCTGGATTCGCACGTTCCAAACGAAACGCCCAAGGCGTTTTGACGCCTATATGATTTACAGCCAGGAAAGAGGCTGTATTGTTGACTACCTGGGAACGCACCAGCATCTGGCAGTCGATATCGAATTGAAGGTAGCGGCCAACGGCGGACTCCAGCTGCGCTCGGGAGCGCAGCGTTTTTACGAGGGCCCCGTGCAGTTCTCTTTCCCCATGATCTTCTCCGGCGTTGCGGATGTGTGCGAGTGGTACGACGAAACTCGCCGCTGCTTTCGCATTGAGGTGGATGTGCGGAACAAAACCTGGGGAAAGCTCTTTGGATACAAAGGCCAGTTCCAGGTGAAATGGCAGCCCGTGACGGGGGGGCAGATTCCAAAATCAATGCTGCCAAAGCGAACGGAAAAACGCGAGTAGGGTGCGTTTGGCCCTCGTTCATGAACGACCACAGCGCCCGGAGGGGACACCATCTGCCTGCGTGTCATTCAAATTCCGAGAGCCATAAAAAGGAGCCCGACTCAGTGGGCCCGGTTGAGTTTGATTTTGTTTTACTGGCCGATGCAAACCGGTGGGATCGTGGTGCAATCGCCATCACTGAGCCTCTTTGTACCCCATATTTTCTGCGGCGCGGGAACTTATAAGCATTGGATGATAAAGCACTCGCGCTTCGCGGACTGTATGTTGGGAAGCACGATGAGTAAGCATCCACACGGACCGATAAAAGCGGGGAATGTCCGCCTGCCACTACATCTTCAAGCTGAGCCGCCCGGCCGGAATAGAGGCGAGCAGTCTCTGGCACGGCAGCCTCCGTAACCCATTTTCTCTAACGGTGTTTCTGTTCGGTGACCCTACAATAGTAGGATACGTCTAACACCACGTTGCTTTATGTGGACGTTTTTGAGTCGCGGCCCGGAAATCTCTCCTTTCAGGATATGCCACGAGCCCGCTCGAAAACGGTGGACCAGCGCTTTTTCCATCTCTGTCGCAGTGCATCTGGGCGTTCTTTTGGTTCTCTGCTGGCCGAGTGCTCCCAGTTTTGTTAGGCCAAACCTGCTGGCCCAGGGAGAAGGCGGGAAGTCTGCTCCGGAAAGCATGGCCTTGTACCTGCCGCAGGATATTGCTGTCCCGACTCAAGCAGCACCCAAACTGTCTTTGCCTGTGGTTCAGCAGCAGCAATCGAAAAAAAGCAGGGTGCAAAAACGCCACAATGTTCTGGACCAGGAAAAACCCGACAGCGCGGAAATTGGTTCGCAACTCGGCTCCAGTGCAGATGGGCCGGCCTGGGGCGACGAAGTTAAACCTGCGCTTCCTGTCTCATTCAGTGATCCCCATATACCACGTGCGGACGTTCCTTCCGGACTTCAGGGCGATGTGATTGTTGAAATCACTATTGATGCAGAAGGAAATGTCGCAGAAACAAAGTTGCTCCAAGGCGTTGGCTATGGAATCGATGAGAAGGTCATCGCCGCCGCTCGCGCGTGGCATTTCCATCCCGCCACCCGGAATGGGGTGGCAATCCTATCCAGGCAAGATTACCGTTTTCATTTCCCAAGCTAAGCTTCGGCATCGAACTTTCAACCGGCATCAAAATATCGGTACAGGTTTGTAGTTCTCATGTCGGTGCCACTCTGGTTTTTTGTACTCTCGGTTCTTGCCCTTGCATGGCAGGCATTTCTTCTGCTGATGGCCTTGTTTGCGCCGACAATGCGCTATCAGGTGGAGAGGTTTGAGGTCCCCGCGATTGATTCGGAGAAGTTCCTGCGAACCCTGGAAGCCCTGACCGACGCTCAGGTGAATCATCACAGCGATCTTAAGGTGCTCACCAATGGTGAAGAGTTTTATCAAGAGGAGCTTCAAGCCATTCGCCAGGCCACCAGAAGCATAAATCTTGAAGCCTACATCTTTCAGCGTGGCAAGCTTGCGCAGGATTTCCTGGCGGCATTGGCAGAGCGTGCCCGGGCAGGTGTGAAAGTAAACCTGGTTCTCGATGGTCTGGGCAGCTTCTCCACTTCCCGGAGTTATTGCCGTGAATTGCTGAGCTCTGGAGGCAAAATCCAGTTTTACCATCCCTTCAGCTGGCGCAGCGTGGCAAGCATTAACAATCGTACGCATCGCGAACTGCTGGTGGTGGACGGGCTGTGCGGTTTCATTGGTGGAGCAGGCATTGCCGATCACTGGCTCATGGATAAAAAGAACCACAGGCGCTGGCGAGATACCGTAATTCGCGTGGAAGGAGACATAGTTTCCAATCTCCAGGCAACTTTTGCCGAGAATTGGCTGGAAACTTCCGGTGAAGTCATTTTTGGCGAAGAATACTTCCCCCACCTGCAAGCTGCGGGAAACGCCAAAGCCATGGTGGTCAACAGCTCTCCTTCTGCAGGAGGATCCACCCGGGCGCGCATTCTGGTTCAGGCGCTCGTATCAGCCGCCCGAAGCAAAATCCGCATTACTACACCTTACTTCCTGCCGGATTCCAGCATGGTGCGCGAGTTGGTGCGCGCAGCGCAACGCGGAGTTCAGATTGAAATTGTTGTTCCGGGCAGGAAAAGTGATCATGGTCTTACTCGCAGCTCAAGCCGCCGCTTATACGGCAAGTTGCTGCGGGCCGGCGTGAGGGTTTATGAATATCAGCCCGCCATGATTCATGCCAAGGTATTGGTGATTGATGGCTTGTGGTCAGTAACCGGCTCTACAAACTTTGACAATCGCTCGTTTGGCCTCAACGACGAAGTAAATCTTGCCGCCTGCGATCCCCAGTTAGCGGACGACTTGAACCATGATTTCCTTGCGGACCTGGCAGCCAGCCAGGAAGTTACACTGCAAGATTGGAGGAAGCGATCTTTGCTAGAGAAATTACATGAAGCTCTGGGATGGGCCCTGCA
>DASUBD010000171.1:0-6993 GCA_035763445.1 Candidatus Angelobacter sp. | reverse complement strand
CGGACCACGCAAGCCCCGGGAGTCGACAAAGACGTGCCGGATGGGATGGTGCATCACTGGGTGGCCGTGGTATTTGTGCCGGGAGTGACCCTGGAGAAGGTCTTGTCCGTTGTGAAGGATTACGATCATCGCGCGGACCTGTACAAGCCCGAAGTGATTGCATCCAAACTGATTTCACATCAGGGTGACAACTACAAAATTTTTCTGCGCTTGTACCAGAAGAAGTTCACCACGGTGATCTTCAACAGCGACTACGACGTGCACTGGGGTGAAGTAACGCCGCAGGAATACTACTCAAATTCCATCAGTACGCGCATTGCCCAGGTGAAGGACTCGGACCAGCCCGATGGGCCGGAGTATCCGGTGGGCGGAGGCACCGGCTATCTCTGGCGCCTGAATACCTATTGGCGTTTCGCAGAAAAAGACAATGGTGTGTATATCCAGTGTGAGGCTCTCTCGCTCACCCGCGACATTCCCACAGGATTAGGCTGGCTGCTCAAGCCCCTGGTCACCAGGATCCCAAGAGATTCGCTGAATAAAGCCCTGGGCAGAACACGCGATGTGGTGCTGCAAAAGGCGAAAGCAGTTGGTAAATGAGTAAGTTGGTAGTTGGGTAATTTCAGCCCGATTTACGCCGCGTTGAAAGTTGGTGCTATAGTCTTGTGCGGTCTCGCATCATTTACCCAATTACCAATTTACCCAATTACTAAATCTGCTACACTTCGCTCATTCACCTGAGGGTCCTCGTGCTTCTGGAACTGCGAGTAGAAAATTATGCTGTGATTGACAGCCTGACCGTGGAGTTTGCGCCCGGGCTGAACCTGCTCACAGGCGAAACCGGCGCGGGGAAATCCATCCTGATTGACGCGCTTTCACTTCTACTCGGGGATAAGGCTTCCACTGAAATGGTCCGGCACGGAGCTGAGAAAGCTGTAATCAGTGGTGTGTTTGAGGTGGACGAGCGCGGGCTTAAAAAGATACTTGAAGAAAACGGCGTGGAGCCGAACGACGATGATGCCGGCCAGGTAATTATCAAACGAGAGATTGGCGCGGGCGGAAAAGGGCGAGTATTCGTGAACAACCAGCCGGCCACGGTCGCGTTACTGCGCCAGCTTGCTCCACGGCTTGCGTCTATCCACGCTCAGAATGAAACCATCCTGGCTTTCGACGGTCCGGCGCGGCTGGCGCTTCTGGATGCCTATGCCGGCCTGGATCTTACTGAATTGGGGCAGAAGCACTCAGCCTGGGCGGGCTTGCGGGATCGCATCGCTGAATTTGAACGCGATGAGCAGGACAGGCTGCGCATGGCCGACCTCTGGAACTTTCAGAAGAAGGAGATCGAGGGCGCCCATCTCCAGCCGGGCGAAGACCAGCGGTTGGAAACGGAAAAGCGCGTCCTCGCAAACGCAGAGAAACTATACGGCGCGGCCAAAGCGGTGCATGAACTGCTTGATGAAGCCGATGCTTCGGTGCTTTCCAATCTGGGAGCGGCGCGCAAGCAGCTGGAAGAGTTGGCCCGCTTTGATCCCAAATTTCAGGAATCTTTGACGGCGTTGCTGGGAGCTAAAGCAGCCATTGAAGACGTGAGCGCCACCGCCCGCGACTACGCGGAGGAGATTGACGCTTCGCCGGAGCGGCTGGCGGAGGTGGAAGACCGCCTGGCGTTGCTGGACCGATTGAAGCGCAAGTATGGCAGCACTGTGGATGAGGTGATTGCGTACGGAGAAGATGTCGCCCGCAAAGTGAATGAACTCGAAAACCGTGAAGACATCCTGCGTGATTTGAAGAAGCAGCTTGACTCCGCAGCCGCAGCGTATCTGAACGTGGCACAAGCCGTCTCGCGAAAACGATATTCCGCTGCTAAAGAGTTGCAGAAGCTGGTGGAAGCGGAAATCAATGAACTGGCCATGAAGGCGCAGTTCAAGATTGAAGTTTCAGGCGGGGACGAGCCGGAGAACTGGACGGCCACTGGCTTTGACAGCGTGATCTATTCGATCTCCCCTAATCCGGGTGAGCCGTTGCGGCCGGTGGAGCAGATTGCTTCCGGTGGCGAACTTTCCCGCGTCATGCTGGCCCTGAAGGCAACAATTGAAGCCGGCAAGAAGAGCAAGTCGCACGGCCAGCGCACGCTGGTGTTCGACGAAATCGATACCGGCATCGGAGGTCGCGCTGCCGAAGCAGTGGGGAAGAAGCTGAAGTCGCTGGCCCGAGCCAACCAGGTGCTGTGCATTACACATCTGCCGCAGATCGCCTCATTTGCCGACCACCACTACTTGATTGAAAAACGGGAAGCAGCTGGGCGAGCTAAGACCAATGTCCGGCCGCTGAGCAACCATGAGCGCACCGAAGAGGTTGCGCGGATGCTGAGCGGCGCCAAGCTGACGGAGACATCGCGGCAGCATGCGGAGCAGTTGCTGAAGGCAAATGCTTAATCTCTATCGCGGATTCACGCAGATGAGCGCGGATTTGCAAAACCGAGTGCCTTTTTGTAAGTGTCGCGTCTAATCAAACGTCCGAAGTTTATGAAAGCATCTGCAAAGTCGCCTAATGCTTTTCTCGCCATCTTCTGGGGCGGGCTGCTCTGCGGCATTTTCGATATCACGCAGGCATTCACGGCATGGGGCGTAATAGGAATTCAGCCGGTGCGGATACTGCGGCACATTGCCAGCGGCCTGCTCGGACCCACGGCGTACCGTGGTGGCGCAGGAACCGCCGCGCTTGGGCTGCTGCTGCACTTTGTAATCGCGTTTGGAGCAGCAACGGTCTATTACATCGCCAGCCGCTCAATCTCATTCATGACCGAGCACGCGGTCATTTCCGGACTTCTCTACGGAGAATGCGTTTTTCTCTTCATGAATTTTGTCGTAGTACCACTCTCACGGGCGCCCAAAGGGCACTTTACTCTGGCAACTCTAATAACCGGCCCCATTGGGCATACGGTACTCGTAGGCTTGCCCATAGCGCTCTCAGTTCGACGGTTTGCACCAGCAAGCCTAAGCAGCCCTGCGATGACTTCCTCGGGCGCTGCTGGTGGCCGGGCCTGAACGTTTCCGGCGCTTCGCAGCGGATTTTGCCTGCCGTGAAAGTGCGGCATGCGAAGCTGCGCTGTGCGGTTCGCGCTTGAGAGCCTTCAGTCTCGCGCTGGAACGTTTTGCAGAAGAGGAAGATTTCTTTTTGGCAGAATGCCCTTTGCGGTAATCGCGTTCTGCTGACTTGCGGGTCTTTTCCGATGCTCGACCCTTCTTTGGTGGCTTCAAATCCACGCCGGCACGGCGGGCTTTGGAGAGTCCAATAGCAATTGCCTGCTTGGTTGAGCGAGCGCCATGCTTGCCGCGGCGAATATGCTCCATTTCTTCACGGACAAACTCGCCAGCCTGTGTGCTGGGTGCTTTTCCCTCTCGTTTGTCTTCTTCTGCACGCTTGAGCGTAGTTCTCTCCGGCATACTTTCCCTCTTAACGATGGGATGCAAGCGGCTTTGCCGAAGGATTGCTCTGCGAATTGAGGCGCAACTTTCGAATTCATCCCAAGCGGCTCTGGATTCATCAGAGAATAAACCTAAGGAGAAAAACTATGGCCGAGATAAGAAAAGGTCCTCAAGGCACGCAGAGCGGAACCGGCACGGGCGATTACCATTTTCGCTGTGCAGACGTTGGCTTCACCGGATGCAAGTGGGAGACGCGCGGCTCCAGTCCTGACGAAGTGTTGCGCAATGCCGAACAGCATGGACGCGACCAGCATAACTTGACCAGCATTGACGACGAGACCCGCAACAAAGTGCGGAGCAAGATTACACGCGCTGCCTGAAAGTTCACCAGAAAAAATCAGCAATGGTAGACAGGCGGGCCGCCGGGCCCGCTTTTCGTGTGCTCCAAAGCATCGTTAACGGGATGCAACTGATTTGTCATCCTAACGGGTGTCATCCTGCAAGCCGCGCAGCAACATATACTTCGGTTTATGTATATCGAACGCGCGGCTGAAGGATCTGCTCTGCCACCGTTGAGGTAGCTAAGTGGAATTTGTATGGCTCCTGGATTTCGATTCCAAAATGCTATGAACCTTGCTGCTGTTCACATCATGGACATGATCCAGAAAAACGCGATCGTGGCTTCCGCGAAACAGCAGCGGAGCAGATCCCTCACCCCGCTTCCAACATTTCTCAACTTCCTGCGAGAGACAATGCGAGGGGATTCGGGATGACACGCTCAACGGGAGTCTAAGCCCTTTTCCGTCGTGCATCTTCATCGGCTACAATCAATGGTTTGTCACAGCGTCACTGAAGACACTCAGATGGGGGATGAAAAAGGGGCATGCTGCGTTACTACACCGCGGGAGAGTCGCATGGAGAGACGCTGGTAGCGTTTCTTTCCGGCATGCCTGCAGGGCTTGGGATTGACCAGGCCTTCATTGACCGCGAGTTGTGGCGGCGGCAGCAGGGATTTGGCCGCGGCGGGCGCATGAAAATTGAACGCGATTCAGCCCATATTGTTTCCGGAGTGCGCCACGCAAAGACCATTGGTTCGCCCATTGCCATTCTGATTGAGAACAAGGACTGGAAGAACTGGCAGGATGTATTGCCGGTAGAGGCGGGCGATCCCGGGAAACATAAGCGTGTGGCATCGCCGCGTCCAGGCCATGCTGATCTGGCGGGCGCGCTGAAGTACAACTTCTCTGAAGCGCGCTATGTCCTGGAGCGGGCTTCCGCCAGAGAATCCACTTCACGCGTGGCATTGGGCGCCATTGCCAAATTGTTTCTTCGCGAACTGGGAATTGAAGTACTGAGCCACGTTATTGCAGTGGGTAAGGCGGCGCTGGGAAATACAGAAGTGCCATGGGAAAAGCTGCAGGAACTGCACGGAAAGAATGAAGTTCTGCTGAACTGCGCTGACACGCAGGCAGAAGAGCGCATGAAGGCTGAAGTGGACCAGGCGCTGCGCACGGGAGACTCCGTGGGCGGAGTGTTTGAAGTGGTGGCGCACGGAATACCGCCGGGGCTGGGAACCTACGCGCAGTGGAACGAGCGGCTGGATGGAATGCTGGCGCAGGCAGTGATGTCCCTGCAGGCCGTAAAGGCCGTGGAGATCGGCACAGGAGTGGGTTCTGCGCTGTCCTTTGGTTCCACCGTGCATGATGAGATCGGCTACTCGAAGGAACAGGCCAGCGCATTCACAGGATTCAAGCGCGCATCCAATCATGCCGGAGGGATTGAAGGCGGCATTTCCAATGGGGAAGACATTTTAGTGCGCGGGTATCTTAAGCCCATCTCCACGCTGCGGCGGCCGCTGGGTTCAGTCGACTTCGCCACACGCGAGCCGGTTAAGGCGGCGTATGAGCGATCGGACGTCTGCGTGGTGCCTGCGGCTGGCGTTGCTGCGGAAGCCATGGTGGCGCTCACGCTGGCGAGATGCGCGCTGGAGAAGTTCGGCGGAGATTCCATGGAAGAAACCCTTCGCAACTACGAAGGCTACAAACAACAACTGAAGAGGTTCTGACGAGAGACGATGGTTTATCCCATTACCCTGTACGGCGATCCGGTGCTGGAGACACCGGCAGCGACTGTGACCGAGTTCGACGACGATTTGAAGAAGCTGGTGGAAGACATGTTTGAGTCCATGTATGCCGCGCACGGCGTGGGCCTGGCGGCGCCGCAGATCGGGATCGGCAAGCGCATTACCGTGATCGATGTAACTTTCAAGGAAGATCCCAACGCCAAGCTGGTGCTGATAAACCCTGAAATCATTCACACAGAGGGGCGGCAGCGTGGAACGGAAGGCTGCCTGAGCCTGCCGGAATTCCGCGAAGATGTCACTCGTCCCATGAGAGTCACGGTGCGCGCGCAGGATGCGGAAGGGAATTGGTTTGAACATACCGGCGAAGAGTTGCTGGCGCGCGCTCTCATGCATGAAACAGAACATCTCCAGGGCAGGCTTTATATAAGCCACATCAGCGGGCTCAAGCGCGATCTGATGAAGCGCAAGATCAAAAAACTGATGCGCGCCGGCCAGTGGGCATGAAGTTGGTCTTCTGCGGGACGCCGCAATTTGCGGTTCCCAGTCTGGAAAAAATTGTGGCCGCCGGACACGATGTGCAACTGGTGGTTACGCAGCCAGACCGTCCTCAGGGGCGTGGAATGGGATTGACTGCGCCTCCGGTAAAACAGTCGGCGTTGCGCCTGGGTTTGCCGGTCACACAGCCAGAGAAAATCAGGAAGAACGAGGAATTTCGCGAGCGACTCACGACGATTCAGCCCGATGCGATCATCGTGGTTGGCTATGGCCGCATCATTCCTGACTGGATGCTGCAACTTCCTCCTTACGGAAATATCAACGTGCATGCATCTCTGCTGCCCAGGTATCGCGGCGCCGCGCCGATCCAGTGGGCTATTGCCAGTGGAGAAACCATCACTGGCGTGACCACCATGCGGATCGATGAAGGGCTCGACACGGGCGACATTCTGCTGAAACGGGAGATGGCAATCGATCCTGCCGATAGCTCGGTTACCCTGGCGCCGCGACTTGCAGACCTTGGAGCTGAATTGCTGGTGGAAACACTGGCGCGATTGCAGCAGGGAGCTCTGGAACCGGTACCGCAGGATAATTCACTGGCGACACTTGCTCCGATCCTCAAGAAGGAAGATGGTCTGGTGGATTTCACTCGCACAGCCACGGAGATTCAAAACCGCCTTCGCGGATTTCAGCCGTGGCCTGGAGCGTATACACATTTTCGCGGTAAAAACCTGAAGCTTGTTGCCGTGAAGCCAGCGCAAGCGCTCCAGGAGATCGCTCCGGCAGAGTTGCGCGTGAGCGGAGACGCTTTACTTACGGGCTGCGGCAAGGGAACCGCGTTGCAGCTCTTTGAGGTGCAGCCCGAAGGTAAGAAAGCCATGTCCGCGCGCGATTTCTTGAGCGGCTATCGCCCTGCACAAGGCGAGCGGCTGGGCTCAGTATGACTGTCTCACCCGCTCGCGCAGCTGCCTTCCAGATACTGCTGCGCGT
>DASUBD010000170.1:0-10717 GCA_035763445.1 Candidatus Angelobacter sp. | reverse complement strand
ACTGAGGATGAGGTTGCTCCTGTGATGCAAAAGCTGCAATCGGGCGGCATTGATGTTACGGCGCTGCACAACCACTTGCTGCATGAAACACCTCGCGTCATGTACATGCATATTCATGGCATGGGAGATGCGGCCACCTTGGGCAAGGTAATCCATGACGCGCTGGCTGAAACCAAGACGCCGGGCGCGGATGCGACCGCGTCGACTGGAGCACCATCGGAGCAGGATATTGGAATCAACATTGCCCAGATCGAACAGGCCATCGGTCACAAGGGCAAAGTAAACAACGGGATTCTTCAGGTAGGCGTGCCTCGCGCCGAACATGTTACCGACAACGGCATGGCGGTTCCGGGCTCCATGGGCCTGGCAACCGGAATTAATTTCCAGCCCACCGGCGACGGCAAAGCTGCCGTGACTGGAGATTTTGTACTCATCGCCAAGGAAGTGAATCCGGTAATCAAGACGCTACAGTCACACGGAATCATGATAACTGCGCTTCACAGTCACATGTTGACGGAGCAGCCGAGGCTCTTCTTCATGCACTTCTGGGGAAATGATGACGCAGTCAAGCTGGCGCAGGGACTTGGAGCGGCCCTGAAGCAAACCAACCCAAAGAAGTAAGGACTGGAAACGGTTGTGTTATGAGGAGATTGCTACATCTTACGTGGTTGCTATCGTTGTTCGCGATTATTGCGGGCGCAGGCTTTGCTGCACGACAAATGCGTATCACCAAGGCGAATGGTGAGAACAAGCCCGGAACGACCTTGCGACAGATCGCCTCATTCGATCTGCCTGGTCCGCCGGGCAAGCGTTTTGATTACCTGACCATTGACCGCGATGATGGATACCTGCTCTCGGCCCATCTCGGCGCGGGGCTGCTGTACGTGATTGACCTCAAGACCAACAAAGTTCTGAAAGCGATTCCCAGCGTGCCCGGCGTTGAAGGCGTGGAGTACGTGCCTGAGTTGAAGAAGGTTTACACCTCCGATTGGTATGAAAACAAAATCGGCGTTATTGATCTGCGGCAGACGAAAGTCATAGCGAAAATACCGACCGAAGAAAAACCCGACGGCAGCGCGTACGCGGCTCCCTTTCACAAGCTTTACGTCTCCGACGAAAGAGGCAAAGCTGAAGCCATTGTGGACGTCCAGCACGACACTGTCGTAAAAACACTCCACTTCAAAAGTGAAACGGGAATGCCGCAGTATGATCCTGTGGCCAGGCTGATTTACCTCAACCTGCAGGACCTGAATATGTTTGCGGTTATTGATCCGGCAACTAATGAAGTGGTCGGCGAATACCCGGTAACGCCGTGCAAAGGCAATCACGGCATGGCCCTGGATCCCGAACATCATCGGGCATTTCTCTCGTGCGAAGACAACAATCTTATGGCGGTGTTCGATGTGGACAACCATAAGGTCGTTACTACCCTTCCGCTTGCGGATGGGCCGGATGTGATCAAGTTCGATCCTGGACTGAAGCGAATTTACGACGCGTGCTACAGCGGGACGATTTCAGTTTTTCAGCAGGACGATCCTGATCATTACCGCAAACTGGAAGATTTTCCCACGCAGCACAAAGTTCACAGCCTGGCGGTGGATGAGCAGACTCACCGCGTTTACACGCCGGAGCAGGAAGAGAATGGAAAGGCGGTCGCGCGGATGATTGTGTATGAGGCAGTTATCCAAAAATGATGCGGCGCGCTGGATCTGCTGGGTGCTGGATTTACGATTTCGCTGGGCTCAAAAGCCGGTCCACCGCATCTGATAGGTAGTCTTCCGCTTCTCCCAGCGAAAATTCCGCGGCAAAGCCAAAACGATCATGCAACACCTTGTCGCGAAGCAGGCCTTCAAACAGGCCGACCAATCCCGAGCGGACAAGCTGAATCCGGTTGGGCGCGGCATTCTTGACTTCAGCCTTGATGAGCGAATCGAGAAGACCCACGAGTTCTGTGTAACTGGAAGTGAGCATCACCATGCGATTCTCCCGACGGATACGCCGCCCTTCCAGCAACATGAGATCGCGCAGCTCTGTATCTTCACTGAAGAGGCGGATCAAAAGATGAAGCAGCATCTTGAGACGCCGCCTGGGAGATTGTGCCGTCTGCAGGACCGGCAACTGCATGCGGAGTGACGCCCAGCCATCCTCAAAAATAGCTTCCAGCAGTGCTTCCTTGGTCCCAAAATATTTTGTCAGCTGCGCTTCAGTGACATTGGCTTCATTGCAGATGGCTTCAGTTGACGCGTTCTCATACCCAATGGCGCTCATCAGGTGCTTTGCCGCCATGATAATGCGGTTGCGGGGTGATGCATCCCGGTTGTTAACGGGTCCGACCATGACTCGCCTCTCGAAAATATCCGGAACGCCGCTCACCGGCAACGGCACGTACATACCATAGTCCTGGGAGTTGTAAGGCTTTTTAAGTGCAGCTATTTTAGTTCTTTTGAGCCTTAACCAACAAGAACTTTTGGGCCTGATGAAGTGCAGATCTCTTTCGATGTGACGAATATCACTAATCCGAATGGCGACAATGGTTTATACCTTTTTCGGTGGAACTCGCTCCCAACCAGCTTTGGCGAAGGTTTGGGAAATCCAGTGCGCTAGTTTTTCGTAACTTGGCGCCAGGAGACTCGAATGGATAGCACTCTTCTGATTCATCGTCTTCATTTCGCCTTTACCGTGACATTCCATTACCTGTTCCCACAACTCACCATGGGACTGGCGCCGCTGATTGTGATCTTCAAGACAATGGCCCTGCGGACTGGCAACGAGCTCTACAACCAGTCGGCCCGATTCTGGGCAAAAATCTTTGGGATCAATTTCATCATGGGTGTTGTCACCGGAATTCCCATGGAATTCCAGTTTGGTACCAACTGGTCGCAGTTTGCCCGTCTTACCGGAGGCGTTATTGGACAGCCACTCGTCATGGAAGGCGTATTCGCGTTCTTTCTGGAATCGGCGTTCCTGGGACTCTTTCTCTATGGCGAAAAACGACTCAGCGCCATCGGCCACTGGTGGGCGGCGTTCCTTGTGTTCCTGGGCTCCTGGCTCTCCGGCTATTTCATTATCGTCACCGATGCCTGGATGCAACATCCCGTCGCGTTCCAGCGCTCTGCTGATGGGCAATTCCAGGTAACTTCCTTCTGGCATTTGCTGCTGAATCCGTGGGCCTTGATCCAGTATCCACATAACATGAGTGGCGCAGTCATTACCGGCGTTTTCGTCATGGCGGCCGTTGGCGCTTATTACCTGTTGGAAAACAAATTTGTGGAGTATGGTCGTGCGTTCCTTCGCCTCAGCGTGACCGTGGGGATTATTGTGTGCATCCTGCAGATCTTCCCCACCGGAGACCTGCATGGAAAATACATGGCCAGGCACCAGCCCGTTACCACAGCAGCCATGGAAGGTCTGTTTCGTACGGAAGCAGGCGCGCCCATCGTGATCCTTGGCCAGCCGGATGAAGTCAACGAGCGCATCGACAACCCGCTGGCGGTGAACAAGGTCCTGAGCTTTCTGATTTATGGAACCACGGCGGCAGAAGTAAAAGGACTCAACGAATTTCCGCGCGACCAGTGGCCCACCAACATTCCGCTGCTTTATTTCAGCTACCACATCATGGCCGGACTCGGAACCATCTTTATCGCTGTAATGGCGGTGGCAGCGTTCCTCTTGTGGCGCGGCAAGCTCTACCAGTCGCGGTGGATGCTCTGGGTGCTCATGCTGTGTCTGCCTTTTCCGTACATCGCGAATACAGCTGGGTGGATGACCGCCGAGGTAGGCCGCCAACCCTGGCTGGTTTACGGGTTGATGAGGACCACGGAAGGCTATTCCAAATATGTTCTTGCCGGCAACAGTCTCTTCAGTTTGATGGGCTTTATGGGCCTGTACACCGTGCTTGCGATCCTCTTTCTGATACTGGTGCAGCATGAGATTGCGCACGGTCCTGCTCCCGGGCCAGAAGGCGTATTCAGAACAGGTAATCCCATTACTTCCATGAGTGCAGGAGACTGACATGCTGCTATTCATCTGGTTCTGGCTGGTGGCCATCATGATCACCGGATATGTCGTGCTCGATGGATTTGATCTTGGCGCCGGCGTGCTTCACCTTCTGGTGGCGAGAACTGATCAGGAGCGGCGCACAATCATCCGCACCGTGGGGCCCGTGTGGGATGGCAATGAAGTTTGGTTGCTCGCCGGTGGTGGCACTCTGTACTTCGCATTCCCACTTCTCTACGCATCCGGCTTCAGCGGATTCTACCTGCCACTGATGATCGTGCTCTGGCTGCTCATTATTCGCGGTATTGGAATTGAATTGCGATTGCACCTGGAATCGCCTGTGTGGCGCGGCTTCTTTGACGGCTGCTTTGCGCTTTCCAGTCTGCTGTTGACCATCTTTTACGGCGCGGCGCTGGGAAATGTGATTCGCGGCGTGCCGCTGGAAAAAGATGGATACTTCTTCCTTCCGCTCTGGACCAATTGGAATGTAGGTCGTCAACCGGGAGTGCTCGACTGGTACACCGTGATTGCCGGGGTGGTTGCGCTGGTGGCCCTGACCATCCATGGAGCACATTATGTGGCCATGAAGACTTCCGGCGATCTCAATCAGCGCGCGCGTCGCCTCGCCGCTGTACTGTGGCCTGTTCTGGTCCTGGTAACCATTATCAGCCTGGTAGCTACGCTCTCCATCCGCCCTGAATTGCTGGCCAACTATCATTCGTACCCTGTTCTGTTTCTCATTCCCGTGCTGGTTGCAGCCAGCCTCACTGCGATGTTCATCTATCGCCGCAGAGCCAATGATGCCGCAGCTTTTCTCTCCTCGGCGGCCTATCTGGTATTCATGCTGGTGGGCGCAGCAACCGCCGTTTATCCTGTGCTGCTCACCTCAACCACTGATCCCGCGCTCAACATCACCGTTTACAACGCGCATACCGGAGCCTATTCCCTTCGCGTTGGCCTGATCTTCTGGACCTTTGGCATGGCCCTGGCTGTGGGATACTTCATCTTCATTTACCGCATGTTCCGCGGAAAAGTGGACGAGCAAACCCACGGCCCCGGATACCTGTAAAGTCAGAGCTGCTTTATACTGCTCTGCTGTGACGAGCGAGGACATACTCACCACATCACCTCCGCATGCCGACCTGCGCCTTGCCTACGGCGGCGATCCCAATCAATTTGTCGATATCCGCGTCCCGCAAAACAAGGCTCCGCATCCGGTCGTGTTTTTTATTCACGGCGGCTACTGGCGCGCAAAATACAATCTCACCTACGCGGGCCATCTATGCCACGCTCTTAAGCCGGCGGGAATCGCCACCTGCAATATTGAGTACCGTCGCGTTGGCAATCCCGGTGGAGGATGGCCAGGGACGTTCGAAGACATTCGCACCGCTCTTCGTTTTCTTCTCAGTGGTCAGGAGAAACTTCCTCCTCTCGATCGCAACCGCCTCTGCGTTGCCGGACACTCTGCCGGAGGCCAGCTTGCACTCTGTCTGGCTGCGCATGAGCCGGCGATTACCCGTGTGCTCTCGCTGGCCGGAGTGCTTGATCTGCGTCGCGCGTGGGAATTGCACCTGAGCAACGATGCAGTCGCAGGTTTTCTCGGCGGATCGCCAAAAGAGGTGCCTGATCATTATCGCGAAGCGTCGCCTGCGGAACTGCACATTGCTGCAAAGCAGATCCTCATCCATGGCACAGCCGATGAAGACGTTCCGTATGAACTCAGCCACAGCTACGCGGAACAGAAAAAGAAACCGGGTGAAGACGTGCAGCTCATCACGATGAAGGACACCGATCATTTTGAGATTGTCAATCCAAGCTCGAAAGTCTGGAGCAAGGTCCAGGAGCAGTTCATCGCTCTCACCAGCTAAGCTCGAACTCATCACTTCCCTACTCCCAGCGCTTGCGCCTGAAATTGCAATGACGCAACCAGATGCCGTGCCACGAATTGCCAATCATGGTGACCGGGATAAATCTCAATCATGTGATCGATATGCCGCTGATTAAGCAATTTGTCCAACTGCCGCGTACCTGCGTCGAATCCATAATCGTCCTGGTCTCCGCAGTCAGCGTAGATCTTAAGGCCGCGCAGATTGTCCCTGCGCGCATATACAAATGGCGAGTTCGTCTTCCAATAGTTTTCATCGGCAGGATCGCCGAACGCTGTGCCAAAGAACTCCGTAAATCCCGCGTCGCCCAGACCTCGCGGCAGCGTCTCTCGCAACGCCGGCATGTGCGCCGCTACGGACACAAACATTTGCGGATACTTAAACGCAAAACGCAGCGCGCCATATCCGCCCATGGAGACGCCACCAATCGCGCGTGAGCTGCGAGTTCCCGTCAGCCGGAATTTCTTCTCCATGCCAGGAACAAACTCGCGGATAAAAAAGCCTTCGTACTTCACCCGGCCATCTTTGGAATTGATGTAAAACGATTTCCATGCCTGCGGCGTAATGATTACGAACTCTCCCAGCCGCTTCTGTTCCCACAAGTCTTCAATCATCTGCCAGCCGCCGCTGGAAACCAGGAAGCTCTGGTTTTCCCCCAGGCCATGCAGAAAATACAGGACGGGAAATTTTTTATTAGGCTGCGCATCATAGCTCGGCGGCAGCATGGCGCAGTAGCCGACTGGCCGCGGCACGTAACGGCTCTTCATTGTGCCGCACTCAACGCGCTCTGCTGCGAACGCAGATGTACTTAGCGCCAGCAGAAAAAGCAATGCGGCCAGAGTTTGAGGTCGGGGAAATATGGTTCGCATGGTGAAGGTCAGCGACTTTCTAAGCTCCAGATAGCAGCAAATTCACGCTCGTCTTCTTCTGTGCTCTCCGCTTTGTCCACCGTGAAAATCAATCTTCTTTTTTGCGCCCATCGCGTCCTTTGCGGTTAATTCAAAATGCTTCATGGCTGAGTGCTGAGTGCTGAGTCCTATTCATGCCTCAGCGCCTGCACCGGATCAAGCCTCGCTGCCCGCGACGCCGGATACAATCCCGCAAATAGGCTCACCACAACGGAGAACACAATGCCTACCACCACCAGCCACATGGGCACATACCAGAAATTCTCCGGCTTGAAGTTTTGCCGGATCATGTACCAGTTGGTTCCCAGATTGATCACGCGGCCAATCATCCAGCCCAGCGCCACACCCAGCGTCCCGCCCAGCGCGCCCATGGAGCCTGCTTCCACAAAGAAGATCCACTTCACGTCGCCATCGCTCGCGCCCACCGCCTTCATAATCCCGATCTCACGCCGGCGCTCCAGAATCGCCATCACCAGCGTGTTCACAATGCCCAGCGACGCCACCACCAGTGCCAGGCTGCCAAATATCCCCAGGAACATATACAAAAACGTAAACGCCTTTTGCAGTCCGCGCGACGCATCCATGATGGAGAAAGTATTAAATCCCAGCTTCTTGATCGCCTCTTCCACCCGCGTAACGTCTTTGCTCTTGCTCACGCGGACCACCAGCCCCATATAAGTCTTGCCTTCTCCCGGACGCACAATGCCACTCACATCCGCGGGCTGCATCATGTTCAACGACTCGGCAAAATCAATGGGCAGCAGCGCTGAAGTCCGCCCCTGGCGCATGCCGCGATAAGGCTCATTGGTAACAATGCCCACAATCTTTAGCCGCTGCTCCTTCCGCACCACGCTGAAGCTGCTTGAGTCGTCATCACCATCGTCCGGGCTTCCTGCAGAAGGCGAGGCGCCACGCGAACCCGGAGTGGCCACTGCGTTCCCCTCCTGCCGTTGCGCATAGCGAAGAATCACATCGTGATTCAGCAACTGGTCAGCCTGTTCCTTAGTCAGCTTCACCTCGGCATTGCGAGGCTCAGCCGGCAACCCCAGCAGCGCTCGCCCAAAATCCGCCAGGATAATTACCTCAGCAGCATTCGACGAGCTGAAATACCTTCCCTGGAAATCATCAAACGCCTCGCTGCCCGCCGCCGATGCCGGCAAGCCTCCCACCACGGTAAAGTGCGTTTCATCCGGCTTCCCTTCGGGTAGATGAAAATCGCCCACCGCAGATAGATTGGGATAGACCTCACTGACCTCCCCCATTTCTTCAAAGCTTCTGCGCGCTGCGTCGTCCAGTTGCTTCGCCGCTGCCATGCTGCTTTCACCATTAGCGGCTGTAGTTCCTCGCACATCACGCCGCGCCGTTACATAAATGGCATCAAACAGCCCTGACCGTCCCAGTTGACGGTTAAACAGTTTCTGCAGCCCGAGCCCCAGTGACAACATCGCCACCAGTGACGCCACGCCCACGCCAATGCCCAGCGTGGTCAGTGAATTCCGCAGAACGGCCTCATGCAGGTTGCGTCCGGCAAGCTCTACCATGTCATAGACTTTCATGCCCGCGTTCCCTTCTTGCCGCTGTTCTTCGTTTCGCCCAGCACCTTGCCGTCACCAAGAAAGATCATCCGGTCAGCGTAGCGGTCCGCCAGCGCGCGCTCATGCGTCACCATGATCACCGTCATCTCCAGTGACTTGTTCAACTCGCTGATCAAGTCCATGATCTCTGTTCCAGTCTTCGAATCCAGGTTCCCCGTGGGCTCGTCCGCCAGCAGAATCTTTGGCTGATTCACCAGCGCCCGGGCCAGCGCCGCTCTCTGCTGCTCGCCCCCAGAAAGCTCGCTGGGACGATGCTTGTCCCTGTCACTCAATCCCACTCTCTCCAGAGCCTCCGTCACCCGCGACCTGCGTTCCCTGCGCCGCACTTCAGCAAACCGCATCGGCAGCTCAACGTTTTCATACAGCGTCATCGTCGGCACCAGGTTGAATGACTGGAAAACCATCCCAATCGTGTGCCGCCGGTATTGCGCCAGGTGCTCCGAATCCATCGTGGCCAGATCGTGACCATCCACCACAATCGCCCCCGACTGCGGCCGGTCCAGCCCGGCAAACAAATTCAGCAAAGTTGACTTCCCTGACCCTGAAGTCCCCAGCAGGCAAATGAACTCGCCCCGGTCCGCGGCCATGCTTACGCCGTCCACCGCCGGAATGGTGTTCTTGCCCATGCGGTAATGGCGCACCAGAGAAACTGCCCGCAATGCCTCCGCAGGGTTGCTCCCCCTCGGCAGACCGTTGTTTCCATTGCCATTCTCTTCCGGCTCTGGCGGCCGCTTCACGCCGATATCAAACATCGCTGTCTCGTCCACTGGATTCCTCTGCTTCGTCTGTCGGCCCATTTCTTTATCTCTCACGGTTCGAGTGCAACGCTCTGACGCCGTGTCTCACCTCATGCGACCGATGTTTTAACCAGCACCCGATCCTTGCCTTTGTGTTTCCGATCACCGGATCACCAGATCACCAGATCACCAGATCACCGGATCATCAGATGACCGGATGTTACTATGCTTCTACCGGATCCAACCCAACCCCGCAGCCCTTTCCCTAGGACAAAGGTCGCCGCACTCACCTGTCCTAAATACTTGCAATATGCAAGCCCAGTCCCACGACCGTGGTTATCTGGAATCACATTCGCCTTCGTGTCCTTACCTCACCTTCGGTCTTGGTTTTCAAATCCGCCCTGATCAGCGTTAATCCGCGGCAAGGTTTTGCTCTTGCCTTTCCGATCACGGCGATGTCGCGCGATCACGGCGATGCCACCCCTCCCCCGTCAACCCCGAATCTAAAGGACTTACGCGTCGTCACCCCGGGGTTAATGAAGACGCGCGGCGCTGAATCGCCGCGCTTCAACTCGTCATCCTGAACCGAGCGGCCGGTTTTGGCGCGAGTGAAGGGCCTAAATTGCGCGAAGCGCATCCGAACCAGCCTCCCAAAAAAGCGAATAGCGCAAGGGCATACCGCCATTGCGCCTATACATTCGGTTTTGCCTGGCCCAGGCCTTACGCCGCCTGCGACACAGCCCCAAACCTGAGCTCACTTTACCACTTCTTCGCCTGCCAGACAATTGTCCTTTAGGCCACCATCGGCCAGTTAAGGGAGCATTGCGCTATCAGTGGAAATCAGTTTTGATCAGTGTTAATCAGCGGTAAGCTTTTGCTTCGCAAGTATTCAGCAGAAAGGCCGTTCTCTGGATTAATGAGCCCTGTCACCCACTTTTTCGCCGGATGGCTTCTCGCCAGCGCCACGCCTCTTAACCGTCGAGAAAAAGCCGCGGTCGTATGCGCCGGCCTTGCACCCGACCTTGATGGCCTTGGCATCGTCCCAGAACTCCTCACCCGCAACTCCAGCCATCCCTTATTGTGGTTCTCTCAGTATCATCACTCGTTACACAATCTTGCCTTTGCGCTGGTTGTCACCTTTATCGCATGGCTTTACTGCTCGTCACCAGGCTTCACGCTCGGCCCCAAAATCCAAGCGCCGCCCGCGCCCACTCGCCCTTGGACCGCCGCACTCGCCTTTCTCAGCTTCCACCTGCATCTCTTCTGTGACCTCATCGGCTCTCGCGGCCCTGACGGCTACTCCTGGCCCATTCCCTATCTCGCTCCATTCTCATCGCAACTCCAGCTCGTCTGGCACGGCCAATGGGCGCTGAATGGCTGGCAGAACATCTTCATTACCTGTGTTTTTCTAGGCCTTACTCTCTGGATCGCCCGGACCAAAGGTAGCTCGCCTCTGGAATTGTTCTCTCCAGCAGGAAATAGGCTATTCGTTTCTACTCTCAGGCGTAGATTCCCTGCTCCAGCTAGCCGCTAAATCTCTAACCCGACTCTGAAATCAGCTTAGTGCATGCTCATTTTTGCTATTTTCAAATTTT
>DASUBD010000169.1:0-16758 GCA_035763445.1 Candidatus Angelobacter sp. | reverse complement strand
CCAGTAATCAATCCCGCCCTCGCCGCGTTTGATGTAAGGCGGATCCTGAATGAACAGCATCACCATGGTCACAGCCGCTATGCCGACTGGAATGTTGATATAGAACAACCAGCGCCAGGTGTAGCTGTCAGTAATCCAGCCCCCCAGCACCGGGCCAAGCATAGGGGCCACCACGATGCCGAGGGCCCAGAATGCCATGGCCTTGCCGCGTTGCTCAGGCGGAAAAGACTCCATCAGGATGGCCTGAGATAGAGGCTGCAGACCTCCGCCAGTCGCACCCTGGAAAATGCGGAAAATGATTAACGTAGGAAGATTCGGCGCAATGCCGCAAAGAAAAGAGAAGATGGTGAACCCGGTCACCGACATCAGGAGCAGCCGGCGCCGGCCAAAGAAGTTCGCCAGCCATCCGGTGAGCGGAAGAACAATGGCGTTAGAGACCAGATAGGAAGTCAGCACCCAGGTGGCTTCGTCCGGAGTGGCGGAAAGGTTTCCCGCAATGTGAGGCAGGGAGACATTCACCACCGTGGTATCGAGTACCTCCATGAAGGTACCCAGCATCACGGAAATGGCAATGATCCAGGGATTGACCGCGGTTTGCGACAGACGCCTGGGCATTACCGCTGAATTGGTAGTGGTCGCCATGTGCTGTTACTTCAAGAACACCGTCGGCTCCACTGACATTCCGGGCCGCAGTTGATGGTTCGGATCCTGGCCTTTAGCAAATTCAATGCGAACCGGAATGCGCTGCACCACTTTTACGTAGTTGCCTGTGGCATTCTCGGGCGGCAAAAGGCTGAAGCGTGCGCCGGAAGCTCCCGCAATGGACGCAACGGTGCCTTTGTAAGTGCGTCCGTAAGCGTCCACCCCGATATCCACCTTCTGCCCGGGGTGCATGCTCTTGAGCTGTGTCTCCTTAAAATTCGCGGTCACCCAGATATTGTCCAGGTCCACGATGGAGAACAGAGGCTGTCCTGCCTGCACTACCTGACCGCTCTCAACATTCCTTTTGCTAAGCACTCCAGTCACTGGGGCCACGATTTTGGTGTATTGCAGATTCAACTGGGCCTGCTCCAGTGCTGCCTGAGCTCTTTGCACTTCAGCGGTGGCTGCTCCGGCGCGCGCACGAGTCACCTTGATTTGCTCAGGAACTGTGTGGGTCGCATCGGCCTGGGCTTTCGCCTGTACCTCCCGGCTCTGGGCGCTGGCTACAGCAGCATTGGCGGCATCAAGAGTCGCCCGCGCGGATGAAGCCGCGGCTACGGCGGCATCATACTGCTGGCGAGAAACTTCATCTTTCTGCACCAACTGTTCCATGCGCTTGAGATCAGCCGCGACTTTGGTGTAATTGGCCTGGGCTTCCTGCACGCGGGCTTGCGCGGCCTGGACTTCCTTCTGGGAAGAGAGCAGAGCCGCATCAGCGGCGGCAAGCTGGTTCGTGCTCGTGGTAGTAGTGAGGGGAACGCCTACATGCGCTGCTATGGCATTGGCTTCTGCGCTCGCCAGATCAGCCTTGGCCCGGTCTATCGCTACCTGGTAATCCTTGGGATCAAGTTCCACCAGCAACTCGCCTTTCTGCACGAAATCGTTGTCATCATGGAGTACACGAATGGCTGTGCCTGAAACCCGCGCGCTGATGGGATAAATATGTCCGTCGATCTGCGCGTCATCGGTGGATTCACGAACCGAGTAGTAGTGCCAGACAAACAGAACTCCTGCCACCAGAAGCAGCGCAACCAGCGCAATAACCCACTTGGCATTGGGATGTTCACGAAAGAAACCCGCCCTCCGCTCACGAAGCCCGCGCAGCTTTCCGCTCTTCCGCTCATCTTCATCCCGCTGGGGCTGCTTCAGCTCTTCATCCTCTTCGTAGGTCGGCGAGACTTTGATCGGGTCAGCCACTTATTTTCCTCCCAGAAACGCTTTTGTCTGTTTTTCTGCCACGCCCAGCGCGCGCGCCAGCGTAAGCTTGGCCACATTGTTGGAATAAAGGGCCTCAATATAAGTTTCATTTGCGGTCGCCACGGATTCCTGCGCCTGAACAACATCCAGACTGCCGGAAACTCCGGCCTTGAACCGGTCCTGCGCCTGTTTCAGCGTTTCCCCCGCCAGGTCAATAGACTGTTTGGCCACGAGCACTTGCTCGTTCGTGGTCTGCACATCCAGCAACGCGGAACGGACTTCCTGCTCAACCTGGTTATGCAGGTCTTCAAGCTGAAGACGGCTCTGCCGCAGGTCACTCTCGCTCTGTGCGATGTCAGCCTGGGCACGTCCGCCCTGAAAAATCGGGATTCGAATTCCGGCAGAAATGGTGTACGTGTTTTCAGCGCTGTTGATGTTCCTGCCTAGCACGCCGAAGTCGCCGTTGATCTCCCCCGTTGGCAGGTGCTCCGCTTTGGACGCTTTTAAAGCCAGTTCAGCCGAGCGGACGCGCGACTCGGCAGCAAGATATTCCGGCCTTTCCTGATATGCCCGGGCGAGTGACTCCTCGAGGTTGAATGGCGGCAGAGGAGCATAGGGCACGGTGTCTGTGAGTCGAAATTGTTGTGATACCGGCAGGCCGATGATTCTGGCAAAGCTGAGCTTCCGCTGCTGCAACTGATTCTGTGCCGCAAGCACGCGCTGTTGCTGCGTCTGCATCTGCACTTGTGCGCGCAAAACATCAATTCCGGCGCTCACACCGGCGCGCTTCTGGTCTTGTGCCTGTTCAAAGATCGTTTTAGCGGTATCAAGTTGTGCGTTAGCGGTGTCCAGCCGGGAGGCAGCCGCCACCGTCAAGAGATACTGGTTCCCTACCACCAGCACCACCAGTTCGCGCGCATCCTGCAGGGTAAACTTTGCCGTCTTCTCGTTTTCTGCCGCTTCATGCACACGGTTCATGGCGCTGAAATCGAGAAACGTCTGCGACATGGCAGCTCTGGCGTCAATAACGTTAAAGGGGCCAATCACGGGGGAGGTGAGACCGGCAGGCAGAGGGATTCCAAAAGCGGCCAGATTAATCTGCTGAATGGAATCGCTGGCGCGACCAGAAATATTCGGCAGCAGAGCGCTCAAGCTGCGCCGATACTGCGCACGCGCAGACGCGCTTTGTTCCTGTGAGAGCAGCAGTCCAAGATTGTGCCTTATGCCGCGATCGATGGCATCCAGAATGGAAATTGGAATCTCACCGGCAACAGGCTTGTCGAGGTTGGCGCTGCCGTTAAATGCACCCAGGGTAAGACTCTGCACCTGCGGCGGAGCGTTCGACTGTTCTGGTTGAATTGACTTGTTCGCCGATTGCCCTGGCAATTGAGCGCTCGCTACGCTCGCAATCAACAATAAAAAAGCCCCAAAAAGGACCTCCTCTGCCCTCTTCTTCACTGGCTTCCCCTTCAAGTTACCGTCGTTAGATGCTCTGCCCCACGCTTTAAGGTTCATTTGTTTGCCACCGTAGAGCCAGTTGCACAACTTGCCGCATAGATAAAAGTTCCACACGCGGCAAACTTAATTAACTAACTGGTTAGTTAGATTAGCAGCGAAGCGCCGGATGATGCAAATTAATTTTCCGGACGCTCATTTCGCTGTTTCTTCATGCGCCGGAAGAAATAAAAAGCGCCGGAATTCTAAATGCTTCCGGCGCCGAGTTCTTGTTTTAGCTGCGTGAATCTACTGCGGGCAAGGCAATGCTGAATGCGGCAGCACGGTTTCATCCGGGAAACTGAATGCTCCATCGATCGCGCTGGAGGTCGCTCCCATCTCAAACCACTGCAGCAAAGGAATGTTCTGCGGGTGATAGGTGAAGGTGAAGTTCTTCTCCTTTACCGTAATTGGAGCAGTTGCGTTGGCCAAAACCTCAATGGGATCGCCTTCTTCCAGGTTAGCCTGGCAGACCTTTGCGGTCGCCGGCACGCCGGGGAACTGCCAGTTCGGCGCGGGATTACTGACAAAGGGATTGCCGTATGATTCGGCCAGTTCATGGCTCAGCGCGGTCACGTCCTCAAAGCCTGCACCGAATAGTCCCGGAGAAATCCAGCTTGCATATTGGGTGATCCAGCGCGACTCAGGGAAACTGTCATCCAGGAAGAATGTGTGGAAGCCAAGAACGCAGCAACCGCCAGGTTGTTTGAGCGGATCGGGCCCAAGATTGAACAGGAAGGTGTTGGGGAACAGGCTCATGTTCATGCCGTTTGTGGTGAAATTGCCTAGGTTGATCTCGTTGATCACTTCGTTAACGAAGAAGAAATTGAAAAGCGGGCTCAGCATGAGCACAAACGTGCTGCCGTCAGCGGCGGTGCCGGTGAAGTAAGAACGCGCCGTGACGATCTTGGTTGTGCCGTCTGGGTTCCTGACTTGGACATTGACCAGGAATGGCACTGTGATGGTCACGTGATCTACCACCTTGGGAATCATCAGCGTGTGCCAGTTATTCTTCATGACGTTGAAGAACTGGGCGCGGTGAACGGCATCACCAAATTCGATGTTGCGCCCGGAGCGATAGTCAAGCGGCTCAAAGTTCGGCGACTCCAGCGTGAGCTTTTCAAATGGTGCGAACGGAACCACCTGGAAAACCGATCCGTCAGCGTTGAGCAGTTGCAGGTCAACTTCGGCGATATTTCCTGGATATACGGTTGTACCCCCGAGTTTGGGGTCGTTTCCTACCATGGTGAACCGGAAGTCACGACCTGCGCTGGGACCAGCCTGGGCGACAAATGCGCCATCGAAGGTTGCAATCGTGTTCAGACCGTCAATCGTAGGCAGGTTAGGACGTTTGTCAGGTGCAGCAAAGTGATCGTCGTTGCCGCCGAGCGGGAATGATTTGTTGCTCAGGCCGGCGCTTCCGCTCAGACCGCTGACGACTGCGCCCGTATCGGCATCAAGAACCACGTTCGAGCCAATCGTCAACATCCCGGGTTGACCAGAATTCACGTTAACCGGCGTTACGTGGTGATCCATGTCCGCCTGGCCACCGGCTACAGCGGCTCGGGCAATCGCTTCATCGCCTGATGTCTGCGCAAAAGCACAGGTGGCAGCTAAAACGAAGAGGGAGAGAAACAGCAGGGTAAATCGAGAGGGTCTCATTACAGCTTTCTCCTGTAGGGGGAAATCAGAGTTGCAGGGCTTAAGAAAGATACATCTACTCTGAACGTGAGTAAATGGCCGGAGCTGGAAAATGTTGATGGGATGAAGATTTTGCCTTACGTGAACAAGCGGTAGCGGGAATGACGAAGCTCGGACAGGGCTACATGTGCGAACCAAATTTGCACTTTACATATCTTAAGATTGTTTTCTTAAGAATAATCTAAAAGTATTTCTTCACTGACAGAGCGCTTTTCAGGTGCATTTTTGCTGGCGATTCCTTACTATTCGTGTACGCAAGTTTCTGCTGTCCTTTCCGAGTGGTAGATTCTCCAAGGCAGAAAGTGGCAGCACCGGCCAAATTGATCGCAGTCATTACTGACTTGCGATAGTTGATAAACCATCCGGGGATTGTGATGCCGTATGGGCAACTTGAACTTGAATCTAGCATCCAGCCCCGAACTTTGCCGTACAGGCCCAACTTCCAAACAATATGGAGTACAACTCATGTTAAAAAGAACCCTCTCAATCCTTGCTGTTGTTGTATTCTCCGCTTCTCTCTCCCTCTCTCAGGCCCAAACTAAAACTTACATCCTCATGGCGAAAGGCCAGGGCACGGGGAGTACCAGCTTTGCTTCCGCACTTGGCTCGAGTGTGGTGGCGCAATACGACGAAGTTGGCATCGTCGTAGCTCAATCCAGTGATCCCAATTTTGCCGCTCAGGCTTCGGCCCTGTCCGGCATCGGTTCCGTGACAGAAGACCAGGAAGTGCAGTGGATTTCACCCAATGAAATGAATTTCAACTCTGGCATGGCAATCGATGATGCCGCGGTTCCACCACCCGCCGCCGAGTCGGCATTGCCTCTTGCAAACCATGAAACTTTCAGTCCCAACCAGTGGAACCTGCATCAGATCCATGCTGACCAGACGGCTGATAACGGCGACCGCGGTAACGGAGTGACCCGCGCCCGGGTTGCAATCCTGGACACCGGCATCGTCGCCAGCCATATCGACATCGCTGCAAATCTCAATCTCGGTCTCAGCACATCGTTTGTTCCTACGGAGCCGAGCTTTGTCTTTCCTTCCAATGGAACTTTCAGTCATGCGACCCACGTTGCGGGAATCGTAGCTGCGCCCATTAACGGCATAGGCACCCAGGGCGTTGCGCCGGATGCTGAACTGGTGGAAGTGAAAGTATTGCGCAACTCGGGCAGCGGCTCCTTTGCATCGGTTATTGCGGGCCTGGAATACGCCTCTGGTCCGCTGGTGCACGCTGATGTCATCAACATGAGCCTGGGAGCGACGTTTGACCGCAACAATGCAGGCGGCGGCAACAGCACGGGCCAGTTGATCGCAGCGCTGAACCGTGCTGTCAATCATGCCACCGCGCGCGGCACCCTGATTGTGAGCGCGGCCGGCAACGAAGGTGTTGACCTGAACAGCCGGATTTTTTCCGTGCCTGCTCAGTCGGGCAACGGCATGGCCGTCTCGGCAACGGGACCCATTGGCTTCGGAGCTTTTGGCTTCAATCCTCCGGCAGTGTTTGACCGCCTAGCCTCTTACAGCAACTTCGGCCAGTCCGTCATCAACGTAGCCGCTCCGGGCGGGGATGACCTGTTCACTCCTACCAGCCAGGTTTGCCACGTGGGTGTGATTACCTCGAGCTGCGTTCTCTTCGATTTCGTATTGAGTCCGGGTGGTAAGATCGGCACCTCCAGCTTGTACTTCTTTGCCATCGGCACATCCATGGCAGCTCCGCATGTTTCTGGCGAGGCAGCTTTGATCGTGGGCAAATTCGGCCACATGTCTCCGGCACAGTTGAAGGCGCGCATTCAGCAGTCAGCAGATGACATCCTGAAGCCCGGCGCCGACCCGCAGTCTGGCAACGGCCGCATCAATGCGCTGACGGCTTTGCAGTAAGGACCTTCTTTAAACTCAAAGCGGGACCACCGTGGTCCCGTTTTTTGTTCTTGTTTCTTCTGGTTACGGGCATGTCAAAGGACCAAATGCAGTGGCGGAGTGCGTCAACGCTTTTGTATTTGGATAGCTGAAAGCGCCGCCAATGGCATTGGAAGTTGTTTTCTGCTCAAACCACTGCAGGAGGGCCTCAGTCTGCGGGTGAAATGTAGTCGTGCCAATCTTCACCGGCGATACGGCATTCGCCAGCACCTCCACCGGATCACCGGTCTCCAGCGTGTCCTGGCACGTGCCGGGCTCATTGGGAAACTGCCATGCAGGCACAAGATTGTTAACGAACGGATCGTCCACCGCCTCTGAGATCTCATGACTCAGCGCGGACACATCCACCAGACCGCCGCCGAAGATTCCCGGAGAAATCCAGCTGGCGAACGCAAATACCCAACGCGACTCCGTCGGCGCGCCATTGTCGGTAAAGAATGTGTGGAATCCCAGAACGCAGCAATTCCCCATGCCTCCCGAACTGTTCACGGAATAGAGGAAAGTGTTCGGGAACAGTGCAACGTTCATTGCGTTCGTGGTGAAGCGTCCGGCATTGATCTCCTTTACCACCAGGTTGAAGATTTGCTGGTTGAAAAACTGATCGAGCAGGAATACCACAGTGTGGCCATCCGTAGCCTTGCTGGTGAAATAGGTACGCACCTGCGTTTTCTTTCCGTTCAGCGTGATAGCGGTGAATCGCGGTACAGTCAGCGTGAACAGCTGAACGGCGGTCACGGGCTGCAGCTTTGTGTGCCACGTGGATTTCATCATGTGAAAGAATTCCGCCCGCTGTACCGCATCAGCAAATTGAATTGAAGTCCCGCTGGTATAGCTCGCAGCGTGGAAATTGGGCGAATTCAGCGTGGGTGTGATAAATCCACTCACGGATACTGTGGTGAACGTCACCAGATCAGCGTTCTGTAATCGCAGCGATACCGGCACAATTTTCGCAGGCAGAGCGGTTGATATCCCGAGAGATGGCGAGGAGCCGATCATGGTAAATGGCCATATCTTGCCCCGGCTGCTGAACGAGCTTTGAAAGTTTGGCACAGAAATCACATGCGCCAGGCTGGCGGGTGTTGCCGCTTGAGCATTGGCCGGCGCCACGGCTTGCGTTGTGGTGTCCAGGAAATCAGGCTGGCCATGAATCGAGAGCGGTCTCAACCGCTGGTACGTTGGCGAAACCCGACCGGTGGAAGGCAAGTCCTTCACGCTGGAAAAATCCGGCAGGCTCTGACCGGATGCGCCGATCGAGATAAATAGAATGAACAGGGCTGCTGCAAACAGAGTGAATCGATACTTCACTTGAACTCCTGAAACCGGAAGATGTAACTCGGCGCGTGAGGCCAAGTCTGGCCAGTGATCTAGATGCAGTGATTCTCCGTCAAACAGCTGTGAGCTGCGCGAAGTATTTCCACCTAACCACCTTGAATTAAGATATCTGTGCTGGCACGATTCCTTTTTCCGTGCCTGCATCCAAGCTTCTGACTCACAATGGCTGATACCGCTCCGGAAACATCGGGAAAATCGAAATGGCCTTCTGCGTTGCGCGCACTGCGCCATCGTAATTACCAGCTCTTCTTTTCCGGACAACTCATTTCTCTGGTCGGCACATGGATGGACCAGGTGGCGGAATCCTGGCTTGTTTACCGGCTTACCGGGTCAGCGCTGCTGCTGGGTACAGTTGCCTTTGCCAGTCAGATTCCCGTGTTCCTGCTTGCTCCAATCGGCGGGGCGGTTGCGGACCGGTATAACAGACGGACCATCCTGGTAGTCACGCAATCATCCATGATGGTTCTGGCGTTCATTCTGGCAGGCCTTACCCTTACCCATCTCATCACCGTATGGGAACTGATGGTTTTGGCCGCATTGCTCGGGGTGGTTAACGCATTTGATATTCCCGCGCGCCAGGCCTTTCTGGTTGATATGGTCTCACGCGAGGATCTGGTCAACGCAATTGCCCTGAACTCCTCAATGTTCAACGGAGCCCGGGTCGTCGGGCCCGCTGTGGCCGGAATTGTGGTGGCGGCAATCGGTGAAGGATGGTGCTTCTTCGCGAATGCAGTGAGCTTTATCGCGGTTATTACCGGGTTGCTCATGATGAAGATGGAGCGGCCGCGCCTCACGATTGAAGGTTCGCCGCTGCAGAACATTATTGAGGGCTTCAAGTTTGTCATTCATACCGGTCCCATCCACACGCTGATGATCCTGCTGGGTCTGGTGAGCTTTACCGCCATGCCCTATGCCGTGCTCATGCCGATTTTCGCGGAAGACATTCTGCACGGTGGCGCGACTGCTTTGGGGTTGCTGATGGGCTGCTCCGGGCTTGGCGCTTTGGGCGGCGCCATCACGCTGGCCATGAAAAAAAGCCTGCAGGGGTTGGGACGCTGGGTAGCCGTTGCATGTTCCAGTTTTGGCGTTGCCCTGATTGTGTTCTCATTCTCGCGTCTGCTGTGGCTTTCTGCGCTATTACTGGTTCCTGCTGGATTTTTCGTGATGGTACAAATGGCTTCCTCCAATACCCTGATCCAAAGCATGGTCCCGGACCAGCTTCGCGGCCGCGTCATGGCCGTCTATTCCATGATGTTCATGGGAATGGCGCCGTTCGGGGCGTTGCTGGCCGGAAGCGTTGCCCACAAGATTGGCGCGCCATGGACGGTTGCAATGGGCGGAATCATCGGCGTGATCGGTGGGATTATATTCGGCCTGCGCTGGCCCGCGCTGCGTCCCGCGGCTCGAGAACTGGTCATCGCGCAGCAGATGACCGGCGGCGCGCCCGCGCAGGAAATGACCGCTAGGGTATTCAGTAAATCGTAAGCCCCCAACCATCAAAAGTCACACTGTTGTGGCTGAAATGTGCTCGTGCACAATGCGCAGCTTGCCGTCGCTGTCACGTTGAAAAACGTGGGTCACACGGGCATTCTCCAGATGCTCCTGGTGGTCTTTTTGTCCGGCGGCGGAAAGCCTGGCAATCTGCTCCGCGTCCAGTTGCATGGTGTAAGCTGCAACGGCGCAATCAGGGCCGATTATCTCCACGTCCACTTTCCCCACATGAACCACGACCTTGGTTACGCTGGTGAGGTACTCGCGTTGTCGACGCAATACCGCTAAACGCGCCGGTTCCGGACGCTTGGAGGCAGTACCGAAAACGCTGGCGACGTCAGCATAGAAGCTTTGCCATTGATCAATCTTCTTCGAGGCAAAAAGCTCCCAAACACGGCGCACTGCGGATTCCACCTCAGAAGCCGTGAGGTTATGCGTTGAATTGTCTGGGCACATAAAAGCTTTGTAAGCAATCTAACCCAGACCAACGCGTCCGGACAAGAACTACTCTGGGTTCCTCGCTTTTTTAAGAATGGCAATCTGCCCGCCGTGATAGATGGAGTGCTGAACAATCCCGTGAAAGAGGTTGTAAAAGGCATAGTCGCGTCCCGGAACAGTCTCCCCCAGCCGGTCGTCGCCGAAATTTTGAATCGCAGCCGCGAGTTGCTCTCCTGACCGCAACGTGTTGTCAACGGTTTGCCTCCACGCTGCCGGGCCTGAATCTTTGATTTCGGGCCAGTTCTGTTCCGGTGGCATGTTCTCGACAAACTGGGGCATGGACACACCCCGCATGCTGGCGTGCGCATGCCCGACCCACGTGCCGATATGCAATATCAGTTCCCAGATGGAGTGTGCTGCGGCCAAAGGCCGGGAGTTCGCCTGCGTGTTGTTCACATCAGCAAGAAGTTCTCTGAGGGAAGAACCATGCCATGCCTCGCCTGCAAAAGCGCGGCGGAGTTGTTCTGCAATACGACTGCATTCTGTACTGGTTGCTGTGGTGGTAGCCATGCGCTTTCAGATGTGGAGATTGTCGAGCATGATGCAGAAAAATCTTGAGTGCTGCCGCAGGGGAGCCTCTTTGGGGAACATCGGTTGCTTCCAAAGCAAAAGCCCTGCTCGCAAAAGCAAGCAGGGCTAAAGGCAACGATGATGCGGGAAGTTCACGCAGTAACGTATTTCCCTGCTTCAAGGACGCGATTGGCAATCTGCTGTGTAAGAGCAATGGTATTGAAGGGCTCATACTTGAACAGGCGCCTGAGAATGACCAGCTGCGTGCGCAGCATGTCACCTTCAGCAACGGCAGCAGCAACCCTGCGTGCTGAAGCTTCCACGTTATCCATTGACTTGGCCAGACTGACCTGCGTCATGGCGATGGCCAGCTGAGACTTCGCTTCACCCTGGCGCTCAATCAGCTTCTGCGTGCGCAGCACCACCGAGTCCATGGCAAAAATATCAATCACCATATCAGCAATTGCGGCGAGTATCTCCTGCTGGTCAGCAATGGCCATCATGTACTTCTGTGACGCTGCCCCGGCCAGCATCAGCGCGACTTTCTTTGCGTTCGCCACCAGGGTGCGCTCGGCTGCCAAAGTTCCTTCCAGAGGTTCCGTTGTACTGGGCCCGGACATGATCTCGTCCATCAACTTCTTGATGGCAGGCATGAGCGCCAGCTGTCCGCTCATGGCACGCTTCAAAAGCCATCCTGTGATGATCATGCGGTTGATCTCATTGGTGCCTTCAAAGATGCGGTTCACACGCGCGTCGCGATACGCCCGCTCTGCCGGATACTCTTCCACAAATCCGTAGCCGCCATAAATCTGCACCGTTTCGTCCACTACGTAATCAAGCATTTCTGACCCGAACACCTTCAGGATGGAGCACTCCACGGCGTACTCTTCAATGTTTTTCGCGGTCTGCTTGTAAACATCGGGCGAATTCTTGTCGATCTCTCCCATGGCGGCATCAATCATTCCCACGGTACGGTAAGACATGGCTTCGCCGGTGAAGATGCTGGTGGCCATGTTGGCAATTTTTTCTTTGATCATGCCGAACTCAGACAGCGTTTTGCCAAAGGCCTTGCGCTGCCTAGAGTAGCCGATGGCATTGTTCAGAGCATTACGCGCGCCACCCACCACGCCGGCTCCCAATTTGTAGCGGCCAATGTTGAGCGTGTTGAACGCGATCACGTGTCCTTTGCCGATTTCTCCCAGAAGGTTCTCTTTGGGAATGCGGCAGTCATTCAGGATGATAGGCGTGGTGGAAGATCCACGGATGCCCATCTTCTTTTCTTCCGCTCCATTCTGGAACCCGGGAGAGGTGCGCTCAACAATGAATGCCGAGAACTTCTCGCCATCAACTTTGGCGAAGATGATATACACGTCAGCGAATCCGCCGTTGGTGATCCACATCTTCTCGCCGTTCAGGATCCATTCCTTGCCATCGGGAGAGAGCACGGCCTTGGTGCGCGGGTTCATGGCGTCAGAGGCGGAGGTAGATTCCGACAGCGCATATGCAGCGATCCATTCACCGCTGGCCAGCCTGGGCAGGTACTTCTGCTTCTGCTCCGCCGTGCCGAAGTAGACAATGGGAAGCGTCCCGATCCCCACGTGACCGCCGAACGCCACACTGAAACTGCCATTCACAGATATGTGCTCAGCGATAATGGCGGAGGCGATCTTGTCCATGTCGGACCCGCCGTAGGCTTCTGGAATATCCACATTGCCGATGCCGATTTCGCAGGCCTTCTTGATGAGCCCGCGCGTGACAGAAAAATCCTTGTGCTCAATCTTTTCCGCATTGGGCAGGATTTCATTCTTGGCGAAGTCCTGCGTGGTCTGGACAATTTGCTGGTGCTCCTCGCTCAGATCTTCCAGCGTGAATACCTGCTCTGTGGTGTGCTCTTCTATCAGAAAGCTGCCACCTTTGAGTTTGGTTTTGTTTGGGACTGCTACCGTAGCCATAACTTTAATCTCCTTTTAACCGCAGGGGACACAGAGGCTTATTCTGAAATCCCGAACCTGCCGCCTTTTGCAGGTGAGGGATCCCTATGCCCCGGAAAACTCTTCCGGTATACCAAGCTCAATCGTGGCGATGGTAGGGATCTCTCGCTCCGCTCGAGATTTCAGAGAAAGCCATCCCACGCTTATCGTGCTAATTCAAATTCTCAATAATCCCGGCTGCTCCCATGCCGCCGCCGATGCACATGGTCACAATGCCGTATTTCCCGTTCTTACGTTTCAACTCGCGGATGATGGTCGCCGTCAGCTTTGCGCCGGTGCAGCCCAACGGATGACCCAGCGCCACCGCGCCGCCATTCGGATTGATCTTCTTAATATCCAATCCAGCTTCTTTGATGACGGAAAGCGCCTGGGCAGCAAAGGCCTCATTCAGTTCAATCACGTCAATCTGATCAAGGCTGAGGCCGGTCATCTTTAGTACTTTGGGAATGGCATACACCGGTCCCAGGCCCATTTCTTCCGGCTTGTAGCCAGCGGTAGCAAAAGCCACAAATCGAGCCAGGGGTTTGATGCCGAGTTGCCGGGCTTTGTCAGCTGACATCAACACCGAGGCTCCCGCACCGTCAGAGGTCTGCGATGAGTTGCCGGCCGTCACGGTACCCTTGGCATGAAAAGCCGGCTTGAGCTTGGCCAAGGCATCCATCGTGGTATCAGCACGCGGGCCTTCGTCAACTTTGAAGGTGATATCAATGCGCTTGGGCTTGGAGCCGTTGGGCGTGGTGAAGTTCACCGGAACAGGCACGATCTCATCTTCAAAATTTGCCGCCGCAATGGCGGCCAACGCTTTCTTGTGACTGTTCAGGGAAAACTCATCTGCCTGCTCACGCGTGATCCCAAATCGGTTGGCCAGCCGCTCCGCTGTGAGTCCCATGGACAGGTAGGTATCCGGATAATTGTTGACGAGCCAGGGATTGGCCGAGACTTTGTTGCCGCCCATGGGGATCATGCTCATGGATTCCGTGCCGCCGCCGATGGCAATCTCTGCCCGGCCGGCCATGACCGAATCCGCTGCCAGCGAGATGGCCTGCAACCCCGATGAGCAGAAACGATTGATGGTCATCGCGGAAACTTCCACCGGCAGCCCTGCGCGCAGCGAGGCGATACGGGCCACGTTCATGCCCTGCTCGGCTTCCGGCGTAGCACAGCCGATGATGACATCTTCAATTTCTTTAGGGTTAATCTGGGGAACGCGCTCCAAAGCACCTTTGATTGCCACAGCCGCCAGGTCGTCAGGCCGCGTGGTGCGCAGTGCGCCCTTGCCTGATTTGCCCACTGCCGTACGTACTGAACTTACAATGACTGCTTCTCTCATAACTCTTAGCTCCTGGCTGCTAGCTTCTGGCTGCTAGCTCCTCGACGAAGTCGATGTTTTCAGCTCGACCTTGTCTTGATGCTTTGCGCCCTTAGCGCCCGTTGCGGTAAATGTTCTCTTGCTGGCCAGTAGCAATAGCTAGCGGCTAGCAGCTCGAGTCTAATTCCGTAATGGCTTCCCAGTCTTGAGCGTAAACTGAATCCTCTCCTGCGTCTTCTTCTCGCCGCACAGCGACTTGAAGCCTTCACGCTCCAGGTCAAGAATGTACTGCTCGCTCACCGGCGTTCCCGGCGTAACGTTTCCGCCGCAAATCACTTCAGCCACTTTGGTTGCAACTTTCACATCATGGTCGCTGATGTATTCCGCCTGCCTCATTAGATGGATTCCCAGCTTCAAGGTAGCAAGCACGTTTTCTCCGGGAGCCGGAATGTCTGTCCGCGGCACCGGAGCCTTGTAGCCGGCGCGCGCCAGTTCCAGAGCGCGCTCCTTGGCATCACTCAAAACGCGCTCACGGTTCATGGTGATCAGGTCTCCGGGAGAAAGGAAACCAAGGTCGCGCGCCTCATAAGCTGAGGTTGAGACCTTCGCCATGGCGATGATCTCAAAAATCCGCTTCATGCCTTCCATCACTTCCACTGACTCGGCCCGTCCGTCCGGACGGATCGCCCTTGCATTGTCCACGGCCCGCAGCAGCATCTCTTTGCAGCCGCCGCCGCCCGGGAGCAAGCCTACGCCCACCTCCACCAGACCCTCATAGAGTTCAGCATGTGGCTGGCGTGCCGCCGAATGCAGGTTGATCTCGCAGCCGCCGCCCAGGGTCATACCGAAAGAAGCGGTGACTACCGGACGCGTACAGAACTTGATGGCCTGGGTCATGTTCTGGAACTGTTTGATGGCCAGATCAATCTCATCCCACTCTTCTTCCTGGACAGCGAGCATCAGCATCATAAGATTGGCGCCGACCGAGAAGTTCTGGGAGTCGCCGGTGATCACAAAGGCTTCAAACTGGTCGCCGATGCCGCCGGTCTTGAGTGTCTGCGTGACCATCTGCACAATGTCGCCGCCGAGCGCGTTCATCTTACTGTGGAACTCAATGCAGCCCACGCCGTCGCCAAGGTCAATAAGCGATGCACCGGGATTCTTCTTCACCACCCCTTGCGATTTCTTGGCCACCTGCACGGACCATACGCCTTCCGCCACCGGCACAGGCTTGTACTCTCCGGCTCGCAGATCAAAGTAAGCGCGGCCTGAAGGCGCATTGGGATCATCCTTGTACCAACTCTTCCCGCCAGCGGCCAGCAACTTCTCCACGTTGGCTGAAACCGGCTTGCCCTCCGTCTTCATCTTCGCAACGGTGGCTTCCACGCCAGCCATGTCCCACACTTCAAATGGGCCCACTTCCCAGTTAAAGCCCATGCGCATGGCCTGGTCGATTTCGACTACCGTGTCCGCGATCTCCGGGATGCGATTGGCTGAGTAGGTCCACATCTCTGAGACCGTGGTCCAGATAAACTTCACAGCTTTATCGCGCGGGTCGCCGTTCAGGATGGTGCGCAGGCGCTCACCCATGTCCTCAATGTTTTTGGCCATCTCGAGGGCGGGAAATTTTGCTTTCTGCGCCGGGTGATATTCCAGAGTCTTCCAGTCGATCGCCTGGCGCTCCTCGCCCTGTGGTCCCCTTACCTTTTTATAGAAGCCTGCCTTGGTCTTGTCGCCCAACAGCTTGCGATTGATCATCTGGGCAAAGAATTCAGGCAGCTTCAGGTCGGAGCGCTCGTCCTGCACGTTTTTGCTGAAGTTCTTGACCACGCTAGCCAGCACATCGAGTCCCACGAGATCGAGAGTGCGGAACGTCGGGTTCCTGGTCCATCCTCCGCTCGAGGTCAGCGCGTCCACCTCTTCAACCGTCAGATCCATCTCCTGCATCACGCGGAACACGTTCAGGCCGGCGTAAGTTCCAATCCGGTTGGCAATAAAGTTGGGCGTGTCTTTAGCAACTACAATTCCCTTGCCCATACGAACATCGCCAAAATGTGAAACAGCCTCAATGGCGGCGGGATCGGTTTCCGGCGTGGGAATGATCTCCAGCAGACGCATGTAGCGAGGAGGATTGAAAAAGTGCGTGCCGAACCAGTGACGCCGAAAATCCTCGCTGAAGCCTTCCGCGATGCTGTGCACCGGCAGGCCGCTTGTATTGGTGGTAACAATGCTGCCGGGTTTGCGAACCGCCTCAACCTTCTTCAGCAGCGCACGCTTGATCTTCAGATTTTCCGCGACCGCTTCAATGATCCAGTCGGCATCGGCCAGCAACTTCATGTCGTCTTCGAAATTCCCGATGGTAACCAGCCGCTCAAGGCCCTTCTGAAAAAATGCCGCCGGCTTTGACTTCACGGCAGCATCCAGACCCGCGGCAACAATCTTGTTGCGCGCGGATTTGTCTGTGCTCTGGGCGGTGTCGGGTGGGACTATGTCCAGCAGGACACAGGGGATTCCTGCATTGGCAAAATGTGCGGCAATGCGCGCGCCCATGGTGCCGGCGCCTAACACAGCCACTTTATTGATCCGTTGGAGCGCCGTTTTCGCGCCTTTCCCGTT
>DASUBD010000168.1:0-6523 GCA_035763445.1 Candidatus Angelobacter sp. | reverse complement strand
GAGGTTCTCTTCCGCGATAACGGTGAAGGCATTCGTCATCCCGAGCGCATTTTTGATCCATTCTTTACAACCAAGGAAGTAGGGCAGGGAACCGGGCTGGGGTTGAGCATCTGTTACGGCATCGTGCGTGAGCATGAAGGTGAAATTTTGTGCGCCAACAATCAGGATTTGCCCGGAGCCACCTTCAGCGTTCGGCTGCCGGTTCGCACAAGGGCAGACCTCAAAGTGATGACCAGTGTTAGCGGAGCGCGCCAATGACCCAGAGCGCCACCGCCGTGGTGATGCAACCGCTCCTGCTGATTGAGGACGAGCGCTCCGTCATGGACTTCATGCGAATGGCCCTGGAGAGAAACGGGTATTCCTGCACTGCTGCTAATTCCGCGGCAGAGGGTATTCGTCTTCTTGAGGACCGGCGCAACGATTTTGGCGGGATTATCTCCGATATGCGTACGCCTGGCGGTGCAAGCGGCGCGGATGTGCACGAGTGGATTGTTGCTCATCGTCCTGAACTGAAGAGCAGAATGATCTTCATCACCGGCGATACGGTGAATGAAGACACCATGAAGGCGCTTGTCCGTACCGGCGTTCCTTATATTGAAAAGCCGTTTCGGGTGCAGGAACTCATCGCCACAGTGGAACGGCTCTTTGGCAAGCCAAAGCAGAAATGACTGACGACCTGAAAATCCGGTTCCTCATCGTTGACGACCACCAGAGCATTCGCAAGCTCTGCATGACCGTAGGTACCGCGCTACGATTTGAGTGCCATGAGGCCGAAAGCGCTGAGGCAGCGCTCGAGTGTCTGGAAACGGCGTCGCCGGATATTGTGCTGTGTGACCTCATGATGCCAAACATGACCGGGCTTGAGTTTCTTCCGCGGCTTAAAGAGCTTTTCCCACGCTGTGAAGTCGCCATCATGACCGGGCATGGCTCCATTGAAACTGCTGTGCAGGCCATGCGGCTTGGCGCCTATGACTACATCACGAAGCCCTTTCGCGTTGAGGAATTAAAGCTGTTGCTCCAGCGGATGCAGGAAAAGGTAAGCCTTGTAGCCGAGAACCAGTTCCTGCGCGACCGCGTCACCGCGGAGATGGAACTTCATGGCATCGTCGGTTCGTCTTCCAAAATCCAGGATGTGTTGCGGATGGTGGCCCGTCTCAAGGACACGCGCACTCCCGTCCTGATCACGGGCGAGAGCGGCACCGGAAAAGAGTTGGTTGCCCGCGCCATCCATTATCGCGGCTCTTATGCCAAGCGGCCGTTTGTTGCTGTGGATTGCGGTTCACTGGTACCAACGCTGATCGAAAGCGAACTGTTTGGTTATGAGAAGGGGGCTTTCACCGGCGCTATGCGATCAAAGGAAGGCCTGTTTCAGGCGGCCCACGGTGGAACCATCCTTCTCGACGAAGTTGGCGAGCTCTCCATGGAGATGCAGGCCAAGTTGCTGCGAGTCTTGCAGGAAAAGGAGGTACGGCCGGTCGGCAGCAACCAGAGAGTCAAGGTAGATGTGCGGGTGATTGCTGCTACCAACCGGGATTTGGAAGCAGCGTATAAGGAAGAGAAATTTCGCAAAGACCTTTATTTCCGGCTGAACGTGGTCACTTTACATCTGCCCGCGCTGCGCGAGCGCAAGTCTGATATTGCTGCGTTAGTGCACTATTTCCTCGACAAGCTGGCATCGGGAAGACAGATTATGGTCTCCTCTGCCGCCATGAAGGCAATGCTGCAATATGACTGGCCGGGCAACGTGCGGGAACTGGAAAACTGCATAGAACGGGCCATTGCACTTGGCGATCACGACAGCATCGAATTGCAGGATTTACCGCCCGCCGTGAGAGCCGACTTCCCGCCTGTGCTCGAGACTTCTGTTGTTGAAGGACCTGCGTTACACCAAACCGGCAAACCCGCCGGATCTGCTACTGATCTTGAAGAGCTTGAACGTGCGACTATCGAGAGGGTTTTTGTCCAGGTGCAGGGCGACAAATCTCGCGCGCGCAAAATGCTGGGCATCAGCCGGGCGACGCTTTACCGGAAGCTCAAGCGCTACAAAATTGGCGAGGGGAAGAGCTCATCTGCGGCTTCCAACTGAGTATCGGAGGGTCAAAGAGTTCAGCTGCTGCAATGCCATGAGACTCTGGTTTCATCTTGAGACACTTTGCGTGCCCTGGCTCCAAACGACACTTTTAAATCAGCTACTTACGTGATCTGCCGTTTGGCGCGACTCTTGCACTACAGTCTCTAATTACTTATTACGGCACAAGTCTGTTCCGGCCGCAGCACGGCAATAAAGTGACGATTGGGGCTTAAGTTCCTGAGAAATAAATGTCCACTGCCACACTCAATGTCGAGAAAGTAAACAGCTTTTGGCGCGTTGCACGACGACTACACAGCATTTACGCCGAGCTCGACACAACATATGAGCTCGGCATGGCGCCGTGCACTGATCTGGAAGAGACGGTGGACCGTCCTGAGCCGGAAGTCATGGAGCGCGTGCGCCATTGGTTCGACCAGATGGACCAGCATATTCAAGTCTGGCAGCTGCGCCAATTACTGCAAAGTACGTCGTTGCAAAACGAGGAAAACCTGCGTTATCTGATCGTGCGCCATCTGGAGCGCGAACAAAAGACTGAGTCAGACAAGGAAAAGCTCGACTTTCTTCTCGTCCAGTACTTTGCTCATTGCGCCCCACCGGGCATTGCTGAGCAGCAGCTCACGCTGGATGACGTAGCCAAGGTGCTGGAGCCGGTTCTGGGATCGTGCCCGGAACGGTATCCTGGTTGGGCTCCCGGGCTGGACGACAAACTGCAAAACCTGAATGATTGTAACAGTCTTGAGGATTTACAAAATTCCGGTGCTCTGCTGGAGGTTCGCGAGTTGAAGCTCGCTGTGGGCGACCAGTATTTCGAACCTGGCTTACTGGTCGCCTTCACTCGATTCAACTTCCGCGCGCGGCGCGCCTTCTTTAAGGCCATGCACATTGATCTACATGCCATTCGCGAAGCTGTGAACCAGCTTGAGCAAATGGGGTACACCAGCATTGACTGCCGTGAGGCTGGTCTCACCGAGAATGAATCACTGGACCAGGTGCGTCACGTAGTGCACCAGTGGAAAACGCCTTTTCGAGCGCCCTATTCGGGAGGATCGTCATTCCTGCAACTGATCCTGCTGCGCCACATCCTGCAAAACACGTTGAATCTCGCGCGTTCTGCTTCCGCTGCGCAGGTTGCTCCCGCAGTCACTTCGCACCAACAAGAGCCGGTAAATTCAATCCCACAGGTTCTTGAGGCAAGGCCTATTTCGATTGTTCCCGAACCTGCTCCGCTCCCAGAAGTGAAGATGGCTCCAGAGATGCCGGCAGTGAAGTTTGCAGATGCCCCGCTGGGTCGGGCAAAGGCGCCTCAAGCTGACCCGCTGCTTATGCAATCGGGATACGAGGCCGCGCCGAGCAAAGCGGAAGAAAGCGTTCCAGAGGAGCAGTCGGCCTCCGAGGATGAGGATTACCTGCAACGTTGTGTCGCTGATATCACAGCACAGCTTGCCGCAGTACCGCCTAAAAACAGTCCCAGCGTTTCGGCTATCACGCTGGCCGGCTGCAAGCTGCTGATTGCCACGTGGGAAGCAGAAGCCTTCCGTTCAGAGAGCGACATGGCGCGCGCTCTGCAACGCACCGTGGCGGCCCGCACAATTCTTCATGTTTGCATGGAACGTCATCGCAAAGGAGAACCCGCGGCAATGGACGTGGCGCTGGGGCTGGCACGCAATCAAGTTAAGGATATGGAATCTCAAGTCGCGCTGGCTAAAGAAGCGAACAACATTGATGCTGCTGTTAACCTGGCTGCCACCACCAAGCGCCTGCTCGCTTTGCTTGACGAAGGCGAGAAGCTCTCTGTCTGAGCCGGTGCTCGTCTCACTCTGAGACGTTCATGTCTCAACGCTTTCATGGTCGATACCAGCAGGTCTCTCTAAACTGCTGAAAAACAAGGCGACAGCCGATCTCCAGCCTGTTCTACTGTTGGCCCGTTGATTGCATTTATCAACACGGATATTTCCACGCACGGGTCTGTCAGCTTGAAGAAGATTCTTATTGTCGATGATTCACCGGCTGAGGTGCGGCTGATGCAGGCGGTCCTGGACGGCGCCGGTTACCAATCTGTGGCCACCCATGATCCGCGGCGGCTGGAGCAGATGATCGAGCGCGAGCGTCCCAATCTGATCCTGCTTGATGTGGTTATGCCTGAGCGCAATGGGTTTCAAGCATGTCGCGAATTGAAAGGACATGCCGAGTATGGGCGCATTCCAGTGGTCATGGTCAGTTCCAAGAAAACTGACAGTGACAAGTTCTGGGCGCAGCAGCAGGGTGCGGATGGCTACGTAACCAAGCCCTTCACCAAGGAAGAACTACTGGGTGCAGTGGTCAAACTGGTGGGTGCAAATTAGATGGAAGAAACACGACAACCCGAAAGCGCAACTCCGCAGGCTGAACAGCCTGAACTGCTCGCGCAGGTTGACGCCGGGTTTCCGGCCGAGCCGCAACTGGAAGAGCTGCGCCAATATTGCGTATTTCGAGCCGGGCGTGAGCGCTTCTGTTTTTCCGTGCTGGACGTGGAGGAAGTAGTGGAGTGGCCGAGGCTGACTCGTATTCCTCTGGCCCCCAGCTTCCTCATGGGGATTTTCAATTTGCGCGGCTCCATTGTTCCGGTGGTGGACATAGCCATGACGGAGGGGCGGCGCTCTGATTTGTTGCCGAAGCATGTAGTGGTTGCGGGGCTGAAAAGCACCGCCAGCCGCGACGTTCTGCACATCGGCATTGCAACGGATGAAGTGTTTGGGACCTATACCACGGCGGAGCCGCTTGTACTTGAGGGTGTGCCGCGTGATTTGCCGCATTGCTGTGGGCTGTTGCGCCATGACGATTCCGGCAGGCTTGCGCTGGCCCTGGATTTGAAGAAAGTGACTGAGACGTTTCCCGTTCCGGTGATCTGAGAGTGGAGGAAGTATGAAAGGTCGTTTGAATTCGACCCTGCTATGGCGAGTGATCGTGTTGGATGCAGTCGCCTTGTTTGCCGTGCTGATTCTGGCCTATAGCGCCGGTGCTGGCGCCAAAGTGCCGATCAGCAACGTGCTTAGCCTTCCGGGCACGTACGGCCTGATGATGCTTCTGGCTTTCGGCATCTGCGCCGGCGCCGCTCTAGTGACGCTGTTCACCCTGGATAATCGCGTGCTCACGCCAGTAAAGCAGCTGGGCGATTTTGCCGAGCGCTATGGCCAGGGTGATTACCGCGCGCGCGCAGCTGTGGAATCTGCCGACGATTTCGGCTTCATCGCAGAAAACCTGAATCGCGCTGCCGAGAGCAGTTCGCGTGCCATCTACAACCAGGAAGCGCAGGAAGCACTGCAGAAGAGCGTGACCGAGTTCCTTACCATTGTGAGCCAGATCGGTCGTGGTGACCTTACGCTTCGCGGTAGTGTCACCAATGACGCGCTGGGGAATGTTGTGGACTCCGTGAACTACATGCTCGATAACTTCGTGAAAGTTCTGGAGCGCGTGCGCAAGGCTGCTATCGACGTGCAATCGAGTGCGAATGACATTCTTATTGCTTCAGAAGAAATGTCTTCGGGCGCCGTACAGCAGGACCAGGAGATCACTAACACCTCGTCCGCCGTGGAACAGCTCACGGTTTCAATGAAACAGGTCTCCAACAACGCTGAAGCCAGCGCCGAGGCGGCCCGTCGCGCTCTGGATGCCGCCGAGCAGGGCAACCGCTCCGTGCGTGACACGCTGGAAGGCATGCAGCGCATCCGCTCCTCTGTGCAGGCCACGGCAAAACGCATCAAGACCCTGGGCGATCGATCTCTCGAAATTTCTGAAATCGTCAAAGTCATCAATGACATTACCGAGCAGACGAACCTCCTCGCTCTTAACGCTGCCATTGAAGCCGCGCGTGCCGGTGAAGCGGGCCGAGGCTTTGCCGTGGTCGCGGATGAAGTCCGCAAGCTGGCTGAACACTCGCGTTCCGCTACGAAAGACATTGCCGCGTTGATCAAGGCCATCCAGGCGGAAACGAATGACGCCGTGGTAGTGATGGAAGAAGGAACGCGCGAAGTGGAAATCGGAGCCCGCCTTGCAGATCAGGCCGGTCGCGCGCTGGACGCCATCTCTACTGTGGTCCGTCAGTCGGCTGAACTGGTTCAGGAAATTTCACTGGCTTCAAAACAGCAGGTGCGTGGAACGGAAGGTGTGGCCAACGCCATGCAGATCATCTCCAACATCACCCGGCAGACGTCACAAGGCGCGCGCCAGACGTCGCGCACGGTGGAGCAGTTGGTACACATGTCTGAACAACTCAATGAAGCCCTGGCGCAGTTCCGCATCTCCAGTGCGCCTACGATGAGCGGTGGTGATGCCCGTCCTGAGCTGGTTTCGGCGGCACGGCGATAACTGAGAACGCAAAGAGAATACTTTGGCTACGTCCATCACAGTCAGCGATCACGAGCTCAGTGAGATTCGCGGTCTAATTGAATCGCG
>DASUBD010000167.1:0-9064 GCA_035763445.1 Candidatus Angelobacter sp. | reverse complement strand
TCGGAAGACCCTTTTTGTCAGTAACTAGGTTCAGTGGCGTTGCATAGGGCAGGTCCAATGTGGGGCATCCATCCCCCAGCGACGCAACTGCCTTGAACTGCACGGCATAAGGATCTGCGGAGCCGGCAGGGATTCTCCAGTTGCAGCCGGGGAAGTTCGGGTCAATCATTTCTTCCCTCGTCAGATCGCCAACCCCAATGGATGTCCGGTTCCAGACGTTGTCATGAATCGGCAGTTCTTTGCCGCTTGCCAGGTCATAAGCGTGGATTGCAAGCCAGGCTGTTCGACCTTCCGGGAACCCTGTGGGGAAGTTGTGGCCGCTCCCTGTATTCGCGACCGTGATTGCGAGGGGAACGTTCTGCCCAGCCTGCACAGTCGTTGGCGCCTGCAGGTCCATACTCAGCACATGGCGTAGACGGTCCCATGCCAGTCTCGCCTGCTGGCTGTACGCTCCCCGCCGTTCAAGATGTGTCCAGAACCCTCTTGAATAGACACTCTTATCGTCCGCGGAAGAGAAGCTGAAAGTGGAGAGTTCCGGATAGGGGGAAATGTTCCCCGAAGGGTCCACATCTTTCCCCAGCAGCCTGGTGATATATGCGTTTCCGCCCACGAAATGATGAGTAAAAAAAGGATGCGGTGAACCGCCCTCGTTTGCGACACGATCTTCCGGCGGGGGCAGTGGCCTTCCATCCTTATATAAGGTCTGTGCTGTTCCCGGCTGTCCATAGTCCTGCTGCATATGGCAGCTCTGGCAATCACGCTTGGATTTCGGGTCGTAGTTCTTGTTTCCAGGGCGGTCGGCGTAAGCGCTGTTGGCCCACTCGGTATAGGTGCGCTCGATTGGGAACCCGCCCACCCACTTCCCCAATGGATTCTTGATGGGCAGAGCATTGGTTACATCATGGCAGGCAGCGCACATCTCGGCCCGCACGAACATCGCCTGATGGTAGCCCTTGTGTTTAGTGGGATCCATGTGCTGATACCCAATGTTTTTGCCGAATATCTCGCTTGTATATGCATCGGCCGCTGTGGGAGGCTCTGTCGCCGCCAGAGGGCCGAACCTCTCAGCCAGACTGATGGCATGCGGTGAAAGGCGGTACGAGCCTGCACCGATGCTGTATCCCAGGTTTTGCTTCGACGGATCAGGGACACCGAATGTATCCTGCTGGGCCGGCTTCAGCAGGTCAGACCGTGGTTTGTCTCCAATGGCGGAAGCGTATGCGCTCTGTGAGCGCACGTAGTTGTGGAACGGAGTATCTCGCGTTTCCGCGTAGGTATGGCAGACAGCACAGATGATTCCACTTTTACCTGATTCTGTGTTGCGGTGCTGCGACTCGAGCGTCGCAAATGCAATACCGGTCCCATTGTCTGACGAAGGGAAAAAGTTTGGATCCGGGGGAGCGTTTTCAAGCCCGGTATGCTGGTCCAGCTTTACGTTTTTGAGAGGAACATTGTCCACGTAGTCTGTGGGCATGTGGCATCGCGAACAGAAGGAATCGAGTAGCGAACCGGGACGAGAGACCGTATATTTGCCCGTCCCCAGGTCAAAGGTTGAACTGCATTCTCCTCGATTGGCAAAAGGATTGTGCGCAGCTTTAGGACTTCCGTCTGGAGGCTCCGGAGTATCGCATTCTCCGTTGGCGGAGGTTGCACGCGAGAGCAGGAGAAATGCGGCGCGCCAGGCCGGATCGCGCCATGAGTTCGACATCATGGAGCCGTTCCATTCGTCGAAGATTTTTTGATGGCATGTCTGGCACTGCCCAACGCTATCTTCCTGTTCCCAGTGATCATGGAAGGGCGGAGGAAAGGCTTGGGCTTCTGCAAGCACGTACGGCGCAGCCTCAGGCAGACGGTTCGGTATGTCCTTTAACCGGGACGCGTCGGGTTGGAGGTAGACCAGTCCGCATGTCCCAATCGTTGTGGCCGCAACCGTCAGAAGCTTCAGCAGTCCATTCACGTTCATGGTGTACTCCGGGATTTACTCTGATCCGCCGCCCACGGCGATTGATCCTGCGACCGCGGGTTCGGCCGCATGCAGCCGTTCCAGTCTTTCGTATGCCAGTATGGGATCGTTGGCCGGAACAAGAGGAGCTCTTCTGAGAGCCTGCAGCACAACCCAAAAACTCAATGAGGCGCACCCCGCCGCGATCAGGAGCTGGGATATTCCTATTTGCGGCGTCGTCGAAAACGAGGGTATCACCAGCAAAAAGAGATCAACCCAGCGGCCGAACAGAAGCAGTACGCTGATGCCGGCAAGCGTGCGTTCCGATCTTTTGGCTCTGACCGAAAGCAGTGTTGTAAAAGGAATGATCCAGTTGATGACAAAGTTCAAGGCGAAGACGTACAGCCACGGTCCGTTGGTGCGCGCCAGGTAGTGCGTAACTTCCTCAGGGATGTTTCCGTACCAGATAAGCAGGTATTGGCATACCCAGATATATGCCCAGAAGGTGGTAAAGGCGAACAACATTTTCCCCAGATCATGCAGTTGATCTTCACGCACTGCATGACGTGTTGCCGGGCCGTTCCTGAGCAGGACCGCCCCAAGCGTTACCGCGGCTATTCCCTGAACAAACGTCCCAGCAAACATATAGAACGCAAAAATCGTGCTGAACCAATTTGGTTCCAGTGAAATCAGCCAATCAAAAACAAAAAACGTGAACGTGAGCGCGAACAGTGGCATAAAGCAAACCGCATAACGCGTAATCCGGTGATGGAGTTCAAGAGCGCGTTCGGGTTCGCGGTCCTGCTGGAGCGAGGTTCTGCGCACCAGCAGGCAAAAGAGCATCCATATGGATAGGGTCACCAGGCTCCTGACAAAAACTTGAGGGGCACGGAGGTACTGGACTTTGCCCGCTGTGATGGAACTGGCAGTGAAGATGCCGGGGCGCATCCAGGGGAACAGACTTTTGGCAGCGAGGAACAGTGCCAGCATGCCGGCTGAAGCCACCGGAAGCACCTGCATCAGTGCCTCCGATATGCGCCTGAGGCTCGCGGACCATCGGGCGCCTGTTAGCCTTTGAATCGCGAAGAAGACCAGGGCGCTCACTCCCAGCAATGTGCAATACACGCCATTCAGCAAAAGGTGAGGCAGTATTTCGGCAGGGTACCAGCGCAAGCCGTGCGCGGCGGCCCCAACGCCCAGTACGATGAGCGCTGCGGGGATGACCAGCTTAGCCTGACGGCTTGCGGTTGCTGGAGAGTCTGTCATTGGGCGTCCCCTTGTGCGCTGGATTGAGATACTGTCCCCAGCCCTTGAAGGACCGTGTGAACATAAGTGACGATCTTCCAGCGTTCGTCGCTGCTCAGTTGGGCTGCGTAGGACGGCATCTTCCCGCTGCCCATGGTGATCACGTGAAAAATGCGGCCCGGTGGAAACGCAAGTACGCGGTCTGAAACGTAGGAAGGCGGTGTAGGAATCTTCGAAGAAATGGGACCATCGCCCTTGCCCTGGACGCCATGGCAAATGGCGCAGTAAGTTTCAAAGAGAGCCTTCCCTTCTTCAAGCGTTCGGGCCGTCGGCGTATAAGCGTCCTTCAGTTCGCGCCCGGCGCGTTCAGCTTCGGCTTCACCCGAACCATAGTGAAACGGAAAATAGCCTCTCGGGATCGTACCGGCAACTGGATGCTGCAACGTCAGACCATCGCGCGTTACGGAATTTGGGGCAAAGGCCTTGTACGCGGGCCCTCGTGCCATATCTGGCATGTATTCATACGCGCGCTTGTTGCCATGCGCTCCGCAGCCCAGCAAAGCCAGGGAGGACAGTGAAAGGACAGCTGCTCGGAGTGCGATCATAGATCAGCCTCCATCTCCTCGAAACGTTCAGCGCCGGCTTCTGTCAGCAGCATCTTCGCCCTCGATACATCAAACGTCTGGTCACGTTTGCGCAGAACCACTGCAAAATGATCATGTGTAACGCCGAGCCCAGCGAGTTCTTCACGTCTTCCAGGAAATAGACGAGCGCGCAGGAAGAGAGCGGCAACTGTCCCCAAACCTCCAAAGAGCACCGTCAGTTCAAACGTGATTGGGACAAATGCCAGGGTGGAGTTGTCAGGCTTGCCGCCGACGTTGAGAGACCAGTCGAGGACATTCGCGTAAAACTGAAATCCAATTGCCACCAGCAGACCTGCCACGCCGAATAGCAGCGTTGCCCAGGGCAGCCGGCTTCTGCGAACTCCCATTGCCTCATCGAGCCCGTGAACAGGAAAAGGGGAATGGACATCGTAAATGCGAAATCGTTCCGCGCGCATCAAGCGAACCGCGCTGATGAGATCGTCCGGGCTGTCGAAAGTGGCCACCACAAACTCTTTATGCATTCACAACCTCCTTTCGAAGCTCCCGGTCCGCGTGGTGGGTGGAAGCTGCCTGGTGCCCCTCCTGCGCGATGGCCGCTTTCACTTCCCACATAGCGATCATCGGGAGCACGCGGATGAAGACCAGGAAGCAGGTGAAGAAGAGCCCAAAGCTTCCAATCAGGATGCTGACGTCCCAGATCGTGGGCTTGAACATGTTCCATGAGGAAGGCAGGAATGCCCGGTGCAGAGAAACTACTATGATGACGAACCGCTCAAACCACATTCCAATGTTGACGAGGATGGAGACGAGAAAAAGAAATGCAACACTGCTCCTTGTTTTTTTGAACCATAATGTCTGAGGCGTGATCACGTTGCACAGCACCATCAGATAAAAGCACCATGCGTACGGACCGGTGGCACGGTTAATGAAGTGATAGCGTTCGTATAGATTGCCGGTGTACCACGCAGCAAAGAATTCAGTGGCATAAGCGTAACTTACAATCGATCCCGTTAGCAGCAGTACTTTTGCCATCATGTCCAGGTGGCGCATTGTTATGTAACTCTGCAGATTCATGGTGGACCGGGTAATGATCAGCAGCATCAGCACCATCCCGAATCCGGAGTAAATGGCTCCCGCTACGAAGTAAGGAGGGAAGATCGTCGTGTGCCAGCCCGGCACAACCGAGGTGGCGAAATCCATACTCACGACCGAGTGCACAGAAAGGACAAGTGGCGTTGCCAGCCCGGCGAGCACAAGACTAACGATTTCGTATCTAGACCAGGTCCGGTGTGATCCATTCCATCCCAGGCTGAGAATGCGAAAGATTTTTTTCCTGATTCCGGTGCCGGCACGGTCGCGCAGGCTGGCCAGGTCCGGGATCATTCCCAGGTACCAGAACACGAGTGAAATAATGAAATAGGTGTTAATGGCGAAAACATCCCACACAAGCGGCGAACGGAAATTCACCCAGAGAGGTCCGCGCTGGTTGGGATATGGGAATATGAAGAAAACCATCCATGGTCGTCCCACGTGAATGAGAGGAAACTGGGCCGCGCAAATGACGGCAAAGATTGTCATCGCCTCGGCGGAACGGTTGATAGAGGTACGCCACTGCTGCCGAAACAGCAGCAAAATCGCGGAAATCAGTGTTCCAGCGTGCCCAATACCAACCCAAAAAACGAAGTTGGTAATTGCGAAGGCCCAGCCGACGCTGTTGTTCAGACCCCATAAGCCGATGCCCTTCATGAATGTGTAATTGACGGCTATCAAAAACAGAGCGAGTGCCCCAGCCGAAGGCGCAAAACACATCCACCATTCTTTGCCCGGCCATTGCTCCAGGGGCCGGACGATCTCCTCTGTCACGCGCTGAACAGATGGCTTTCCATCAATCCATCGCGGGGGCGGCAAAACCTGCAACGCGGTCCTTTTCGACTGAGGCGGTTCCTGGGTTATACCTAGAGTACTCATACGGCTCCTTATGTGGTCTCCAGCGTGTTGCGGATCTTTTTGAGGTAGCTGACATTCGGCTTCACTCCGAGTTCGGCCAGCACCTGGAATCGCCGCTGGTCCCGCAACATTTTGGAAACGCGGCTCTCAGGGTTTTTCAGGTCTCCGAAGGTAATCGCCTGCGTCGGACAAACCTGCTGGCATGCTGTCTGAATGTCACCATCTGCCAGGTTTCGCCTTCCTTGCAGAGCCATATTTTTTGCAAGCTGGATGCGCTGGATGCACATGCTGCACTTCTCGATAACGCCGCGAGACCTGACCGCAACGTCAGGGTTTAGGACCATCCTCCCAAGGTCGCTCTCCATCGTGTAGTCGTATTCCGGATTCTGCGAGTACTGGAACCAGTTGAACCTTCGCACTTTGTAGGGACAGTTGTTCGCACAATACCGGGTGCCGATGCAGCGGTTGTAAACCTGCTGGTTAAGCCCTTCCGAACTGGTGGTAGTCGCCAGCACAGGGCAGACTGTTTCGCACGGCGCGTGTTGGCAGTGCTGGCACATCATGGGCTGATGAATACTGCGCGGATTGTCTTCACTCCCTGCATAGTAGCGGTCCAGCCGGACCCAATGCATGATACGGTTGCGCGTCACCTCACTGACGCCCACAACTGGCACATTGTTTTCCGCCTGACATGCAACAACGCACGCTGAGCATCCGGTACAGGCGTTCAGATCGATTGCCATGCCCCAGCTGTGTTCGCCAATGAGGCGTTCAGCCCACACGTTTGGAAGATCTTCCTGGTCATTGTGTTCGGTATCCGCCATTTCCTGCAGTGTTGTCTCCAGTACCAGGGGCCTTCCTTCCATTGACATGTCGGACTGCGTGCTGGCCAGACGTTGAGAACGCCCCGTTTTTTCAATCCCGATCTGTTGCAGAGCGTAGGAACGGGTTCCATCCATAGACTCGACGAGTGGGGATACATTCACCCCCACGTTGTTGCCGGCCTTTCCAGCGTGAGTCCTTCCGTAACCGAGAGCGATGGAGATCGTCCTGGGTTCCTGTCCTGGCTGGACAAAGGCGGGAAGCTCAAGTTGTCCTCGCTTCGATTTCACTCGCACAATGTCGCCATCCCGGACCCCGAGATTCTTCGCCAGAGCAGGCGCCACCGCGGCGTAGTTACCCCATGTAATCTTGCTGACAGGATCGGGCAACTCCTGGAGCCATGGATTGTTAGCGTGTTTTCCCTCGCGCATGGCTACGCTTTCATAAAGGTGCAATTCGTAACCTTCGCGCATCGGCGAAGGGGACTTCTCAACGTTTTCGAGGATGGTGCGGACGGCAGACTTCCAGTCCTCGTGGACCCGTGTGGGACGAGTCACGCTGGAGGAAGCGACGGACACACCATCCCGAAGCGACTGCTCCCAGAACGCCTCAAAATCAAGGCGCTCTTTGTGCCGAGGGAACACGTTCTTTCGCCAGAACTCGCGCAAATAGCTGTAGTAGCTGGGAGGCAGAACGTCCAGCCACGCCAGCAGGCTGTCCTGAGCTGCCCGTGTACCAAACAGGGGAGCAATCAACGGCTGCGAAAGGCTGAAATGAGATTCAACTGGCTCCGCGTCTCCCCACGATTCCAGGAAATGGTGATCAGGACAGATTGCGTGAACTTGAGAGCTGGTCTCGTCCAACCGGTCAGAAAAAGAAATTGAAAGAGGTACTTGTTTCAGGGCCGCAACAAAGCGCTCTTGATCGGGAAAATCATAAGCCGGATTGACACCATAGAGCATGATGGCATGGATGTCACCACGTTCCATTTCACCGATCAGATTGTGCATCGCCACATCAGTGCCGGACCTTTGCAGCGAAGGGCTGTTAAGCTCCACGGTCTGGTCAATATTCCGGAGCAGGAGATTTAGCGTATTGACGGTTGTCTGCAGTAACAGGTCATTGACTCCGCTGACCACCAGCGACTCGCCGCGGTGTTTCCACAACTCATCGGCAATTGCATCAAGCTGGCGTACGTCAACCGGCGTCGAAATGTCAGGCAAATTTAAATACCCTGCCTTGATTGCGACGCGAGCGAGCAGCGCCGCTGCCACTGGCATCATTTGAGACGACGCCACTACGAGCCGTACATCTGCATTGCTGCCGGTAACGGAAAATCCCGGCTCAATCTGAACATGGAGCACCCGCCCGGCCTCTGTCTTCCTGGCTTTCGCATACTGGCGCGCAAACTCAACCGGAGAAAGCCACGTGCCGAGGAAATCAGCGTCTAATGCAACTATCACGCGTGCCTTATCGAAGCGATAGTGAGGAATCGCGCGCTGACCAAACGATTTATAGCTCGCATCGAGAAGAGCGCTGTACGAAATGGAGTCCCATGAAACGTGTTTGAACTTTGGGTAGCGCTGCTGCCAGTCAGCCACGATCGCGCGAGTAGATGGACTCGTTAACGTGCTCGTTAAGAGTGCGATTCTGAGGTCGCGCGGTTCATATCGGTGCAGAAACTGAAGGACCTGACGATCCACATCTTCCCAGTACGCCGGCTTACCCATCCACATGGGTTCCCGTAGACGCGCATCATCATAAAGAGAGAGCACAGTGGCCTGTCCCGTGGCGCATGTGCCTCCTCCGAAGATGGTTGACCCCGTATTCCCCTCGATTTTTATGGGCCGCCCATCGCGCTGTTTCACGACCAGGCTGCATGAAGATGAGCAGCCTCCGCACGTCGTCGCGTAGTAGTTCGCGACACCAGGAATGATATCGTCCGATCCCGTGAGGAGTGGCAGAGCATTCTGGACCGGCGCTCTGCAGCCTGCCAGTCCGGCTGCAGCCATGGTGAAGCCCATCATGGCGAGGAAGTCCCGGCGAGAAGTTTGAGCTAGTTTCTCTGTTGTTGTCACCGCCCTACTGCTCAATTCAACTTGCCCGCCGGGAAAACTGCGCAGCTGTTCCAGTGTCTTCCAGTCCAATCCATCACCGCTTGAAGGCTGGGTAATCTGCACAAGCTGCTGGGGTGAGACTATGCTTGCGCTTGCCTGGGCAGCCGTGGCTTTCTTGCATCCGAGCTGCGTTTGCGATCCGGGTTGGTGATTGTCCATAGCGTGTAGCCCCAACGTTCTCCGTTTTTGTCAACTCAGTAATGGCAACTGGAACAGTCAAGCCCCGCCGCCGGTTTTTGCTTTTCTTTGATACTCATTGCCGCACGCTGCAGATCCCCTACCGGTACATTTGCGTGCTCGCGGTGACACTGCAGGCACCAGCCCATCGTTAACGGGGCAAACTGAGTCACCCGGGTCATGGACTCCACCGGCCCGTGACATTTCTG
>DASUBD010000166.1:0-14470 GCA_035763445.1 Candidatus Angelobacter sp. | reverse complement strand
TGAACGGATAGCTGGTTTATATTGAAGTTACCCCAGCCGAGCCCTCGCGTTTTTCCAACTACATACGAGATATGATCAGCAAGGGTTACAGAAAAGTCTAAGCGGAGGAATATTGCTTTACTGGCTTCTTTATCAACGGTTATTTGCGCATTTCCCTCCCTTCCGCATTTTTCGCTACGTCACTTTCCGCACCGCATTTGCCAGCCTGACGGCGCTCTTCATGGGCCTGATCATTGGCCCGGCTATTATCCGCCAACTGCGAGAGTTTCAGATTGGCCAGTACATCCGCGAAGAAGGGCCCAAGGCGCACCAGCGCAAGGCCGGTACGCCGACCATGGGCGGCGTCCTGATCGTGATAGCCGTGGTGGTTCCCACTTTGCTGTGGGCTGATCTCTCAAATCCATACGTGTGGATGGCTACCATGTCCACCCTGGCGTTCGGCGCCATCGGTTTTGCTGACGACTACATTAAAGTGGTGCGTCGCCGTAACCTGGGCCTGACCGGACGCAGCAAGCTGCTGTTGCAGTTCCTGACGGCGGCTGCTGTGGGCGTAAGTCTGGTCTTTATGACTGCCACGCGGCAGTATTCCACGCATCTGATGGTGCCTTTTTTCAAACAGTTCAGGCCAGACCTGGTCATTGAAAACCTGCGGCACTTCCCGCATATCTGGTGGCTGGCGTTCACGCCTTTTGTGATTTTTGTGATGCTGGTGCTGGTGGGAGCCAGCAATGCCGTGAATCTTACAGATGGGCTTGACGGCCTGGCCATTGGTTGCACGGTGATTGCCGCTGGAGCTCTGACAGTTCTGACATATCTCAGTGGGCACGCAGTTTTTTCCGAATACCTGGAACTGCAGAAGATGCCCCAGGTGGCCGAGCTGACGATCTTCTGTGGCGCCATGGTGGGATCGAGTATTGGCTTTCTCTGGTACAACGCTCACCCGGCCGAAATCTTTATGGGAGACGTGGGCTCGCTGGCCCTGGGTGGAGCCATTGGCACGGTGGCTGTGATTATCAAGCAGGAGTTGCTGCTGCCCTTCATTGGCGGAATTTTTGTCATTGAGGCGCTCTCGGTGATCCTCCAGGTCGGCTCTTATAAATTGCGGAAGAAACGCATCTTCAAAATGGCTCCCATTCACCACCACTTTGAGCTTGCGGGCTGGTCGGAGTCAAAGATCATTATCCGGTTCTGGATTCTGGCGCTGATTTTCGCGCTTTTTGCGTTAACCACTTTGAAGTTGCGCTAACACTTGCGTGGATTCATGGCACAATGGGAACAGGCGGCGGACCACTCGCATGATGGAACTCAAAAACAAACGTGTCCTGGTGGTCGGACTGGGACGCTCGGGCGTGGCGGCGGCGTTCTTTTTGCAAGAGCACGGCGCCAAGGTCACTGTTTCCGACACTAAGAGCGAGATCCAGTTGCAGAGTGAGATTGCCACACTGCTTGATCGTGGAGTCTCCATTGAGGCCGGCCGGCATGGCGAGCGCACTTTTCGTGATCAGGACCTGATTGTAGTGAGCCCGGGAGTCCCTTCTGATCAGCCCCAACTGGAACACGCGCGTAGTCTGGGCATTCCGGTTATCGGCGAAGTCGAACTGGCTTACCGCTTTTTGCAGAGCAAGGTGCTGGCGATCACAGGATCGAATGGAAAGACCACCACGACGACTCTGATCGGTGAAATTCTCAGCAAGTCAGGCAAAAAGACGCTGGTAGGGGGCAACATCGGAACTCCGGTGATCTCACTGGCAGGCAAGTCGACGCCAGACAGCTTTGTGGTGCTGGAGATTTCAAGTTTTCAGCTGGAAACCATCGAGCAATTCTGCCCTTCTATTGCAGCCATCCTGAACATTACGCCGGACCACCTGGACCGGCATCACACATTCGAAGCATACGTGGCCGCGAAGGCGAGAATATTCGAGAACCAGAAGGCGGGCGATTTCGGGATTTTGAATGCTGATGATCCGGCCTGTGTGCGCCTGAAGGATAAGGTGAAAGGCTCTCTTTACTGGTTCAGCCGCAAACAGACCGTGGAAAGCGGCGCGTGCCTCAAAGGTGACCAGATTGTGTTCCGCCAGAATGGGCAGGAAACGATTGTGCTCGGCCGCGGCGATATACAACTCAAAGGCGCGCATAACCTTGAGAATGTTTTAGCCGCGGTCACGGTAGCCATGCTGGCGGGCTGCGCGCCCGAGCAGGTGCGCAGGGGAGTGAAAGAATTCCGCGCGGTGGAGCACCGGCTGGAACTGGTAAGCACCATCCACGGTGTAAATTTCTATAACGATTCCAAAGCCACCAACGTTGATGCAACCATCAAGGCGCTTGAATCCTTCAGTGGCAACATTCACATTATTCTCGGTGGAAAAGATAAAGGAAGTGATTACACCGTGCTGGTTCCGCTGCTGCGAGAGCGAGCGAAAGCCGCTTATCTGATTGGCGCAGCGGCAGAAAAAATCAGGTCACAGATTCACGGATCTACCACACTGGTGAGCGCCGGCACTCTGGAACGCGCTGTGCGCCAGGCATTCGAGGCGGCCAAGCCGGGCGACATTATTCTTCTGGCTCCGGCCTGTGCCAGCTTTGACCAGTTTGAAAATTACGAGCAACGCGGGCGGATCTTCAAGGAACTGGTGCTCTCGCTGGCTCCGGTCACAATGGGGGACAGAGCTTAAGTGGCCAAAAGAGTGGGAATCGATAAGTGGCTCTTTGGTTCCACCCTGCTTTTGGTCGTTATCGGCGTGCTGATGGTCTTCAGCGCCTCCGCCGTAATGGCAGGAGAGAAATTCGGCTCTCCCTATCACTTTCTTCTTCGCCAACTGGGTTGGGCAATAGCGGGCATCGCGGCCATGTTCGCCCTGATGAACGTGGATTACCGCCGCTGGAAGCACCCGGGCGTGGTATTCACGTTTCTGGGGTTGACCACGTTGCTGCTGGTTGCGGTCTTCTTCCTTGACCGCTCTCACAACACGCACCGCTGGATCAAAATGGGGTTGATGTCATTCCAGCCCTCGGAACTGGCCAAGCCCGCACTGATCCTGTTTCTGGCGTTCTTCCTGGAGAACCGCATGCGCTCCATTGACGATTGGCGGCATACTCTGCTGCCTGCGATTTTGCCTGCGATTCTGTTTTGTTTGCTCATCGTCAAGGAACCGGACCTCGGGACAGCTGTGGTCTGCCTGGCAATAACAGCCGTTGTGCTGTACACGGCGGGAATGCGCCTGCGATACTTTGTGTACAGCCTGATCCCGATCGTTCCGGCAATCACGTATCTGCTGGTATTTGTTCCGTGGCGGCTGGCGAGAGTGAAAGTCTTCCTTAATCCCAATTCTGATCCCCAGGGTGCGGGCTTCCACATTTATCAATCATTAATTGCCGTGGGTACCGGTGGCCTCACTGGGCTTGGGCTGATGGAAGGCAAGCAGAAGCTTTTCTATCTGCCGGAACCGCATACCGATTTCATCTTCGCAGTGGTCGGTGAAGAGCTCGGATTGATCGGAGCACTGGCGATTGTGGTTCTCTTCCTGATATTCGCATGGCGAGGTCTCCGAACTGCGCTCAGGTCACATGACTCATTCGCACGCCTTCTGGCCGTCGGCATCACTACCATGGTGATTGTCCAGGCTTTCTTCAATGTCAGCGTGGTCCTGGCCCTGCTTCCTACAAAAGGCATCCCCCTGCCTTTCATCTCTTATGGCGGATCATCTTTATTTGTGATGCTGGCGAGCGTTGGCGTTCTTTTGAACATCAGCCAGCAAACGGAATAGTGTTCCACAGTACCACGTTGTCTGATCCCGCCGTGATGAACTCGCAGGAGAACCCGATAAACCCAAGAAGAACAGAAACGTCATTTGCGCCAAAATCCAAAGATCGGTCGCAGATGGACAACCAACATCGCTACGAGTTGCCACGGCGATGAGTCTTTGTTGAAAATACATTTTGCATTTAACTCACGCCATCTTCCTTTTCTTTGCGGCGGTCATTGCCGGGCTGCTGAATTCCATTGCCGGCGGCGGAAGCTTTGTTTCATTTCCAGCGCTCATGTTTACCGGCATTCCCGGCGTGGAGGCTAATGCCACCAATACGGTTGCATTGTGGCCCGGCCTGGCGGCGACTGTTTCCACTTATCTGAAACGTCTGCACATTCCGCCACGTTTGCTGGTTCCGCTTGTGTTGATGAGCATATTGGGCGGCTTTGCCGGAGCCGTGCTCCTGATCAAAACCCCGCAACGGACGTTTGAACACCTGATCCCCTGGCTGCTGCTTGGCGGGACACTTCTATTTGCATATGGTCCCCGGATAAGGACGATCTTCGGGAAAGGCGATGGCGAAAGCGATCTCAGTAAAACCTCCTGGTTCGCTGTATCCGCAGCCTCACTGCTGCAACTTCTGGTGGGAACATACGGTGGCTATTTTGGCGGCGGCATTGGCTTTGTGATGATGGGCATGATGGCGGCGCTGGGTATGAGCGAAATCCACAACATGAACGCTTTGCGAATCCTGCTGGCCGCGACTATTAATCTGGTGGCAGTCGGCACGTTCATTGTGGCCGGCGCAGTTCTGTGGCCACAATGCCTGGTGATGATTGTGGGATCGATTGCCGGCGGCTGGAGCGGAGGGCACTATGCCCAGAAAGCCGATCCCAGAAAACTGCGGTACCTTGTCATCGCGGTGGGGCTGGCCATGACGATCTACTTCTTTGTTCGTGACGCATTTTTCCACTGAGCTGAAGCTTGAATGAAACAACCGGTACTGTCCAGTGGAACAAAGTTTCCCCTAGTACTTTCTCAGTAGGTGATCGCAACGCGAGTTCCATCTCTTTGCGGGTATTCGGCATGCAAGCCCTGACCGAAAGCACAGCAGATTCTCAACACAAGAAAACCTGATTCGCCCCTTGACTTGGGTCCCGGAAAGGGACTAATGTTTGGTCCGGTCATCAGACCACTTTTCGGTGGGAGCCCCAAAAGCTTGCAGGTGGCAGTAAAGCCCGAGTTCGAAGCGATCCGCAGAAATAAGGTTCATGAAGAGGTCGCAAAGCAGCTGGAAGAGATGATTCTCAAAAAGCTGCGGCCGGGGGACAAGCTGCCGGCGGAGCGCGAGCTGGTGGAACTGCTGGGCGTGAGCCGCAGCTCTGTGCGGGACGCAATCCGCAAGCTGGAACTGCTGGGCCTGGTGGAACCACGGCAGGGCGCGGGCACGGTGGTGCGCGATGTTTCTGATGCGGTGGTCAATCCGCTGGCCAGCGTTATTTCCCGCAAGAGACAATTGGTAAGCGAGCTCCTGGATTTTCGCAAGATGATAGAGCCGCCCCTGGCGGCGCGCGCAGCAACGCATGCATCAGCCGAACAGATCGCAGCGATGGAAGAGATCCTCCGCCGCCATGATGCCAAGGTCGCAGGCGGTCATCTCGCCGTCCAGGAGGACACGGAATTTCACTACAGTATCGCCACGGCCTCAGGCAACACCATTGTGCTCAAGGTGCTGGATGTTGTGATGGACATGCTGAGAGAAACCCGTTCCCGGTCGCTTCAGACCCGGGGACGTCCGGAGAAGTCGCTGGCTGGACACCGTCGCATCATGAGCGCCATCAAGCGCCGCGAGCCGGCAGCCGCGGAAGACGCGATGCGCGAACACATCAGCAATATAGAAAAAATCGTATTGAACAAGCTCTGAAAATAACGGAGGGTTAACCATGGGCCGGTTATTCGCCATTGAGATTATCTATCGCGGGATTTATCAGAAAACTCTCGCCAAGAACATAAGCCGCGCCATTGTGCTGGCGGCGCATAAGGAAGGTAAGCCGGGCATCTCCTTTGGACGATACGGCGACAGCCCGGAGCGCAACGGCATTCCGGCCAAGAACTTCGCCATCGTGGCCACCGACGATATCACGCTCGAAGAAGGCATGGCCAAGTACGAACCCAAAGAGGTTGATGTCACCATCGCCGTGGATGACACACTTTGCAAGGGGGTTGAGTCCTGGGCCTGGTACGGTCTTCAGCCCGTTAACAAGCTGCTGAAGCCGGGTGGGACCCTGATTGTGACTTCGCGTGAGAATCCTGAGGCGCTGATCGCGATGTCTCACCGCAAGGAAACGCCATATAAACTCGCCATCATCAAAGGCACCCCAAGTTTCTCAGGCCTGTGGGTGTACAAAGACGATCACACTGACGTTCGTATTCTCGGGGCGCTGGCCAAAGTCCTGCCCGAGTTGTTCAGCCTGAAATCGGTCCAGGCCACCATCATGGATGAGTGGAAACAACAGGTGAAAGCGGATTCTGCCGCACGGTCCCATGAGCGTCTGTCAACGGTCACGGTGCAGCCCAACCAGGGTAATCCCGAAGTGCCATACAAGTTTGATCTTCCCAAGTGGCACGAGATGGGCGAGGGCATTGCCATCCCATGCATCAAGCCCGGAGGAGGCATCCAGGATCCGGTCAGCCAGGCGACCGGTGGCTGGCGTCCTGACCGCAATCCCACCTTCAAGAAGTTCACCACCCGCACCATGCGGCCTGTAGTCAATTTTGATACCTGTATCAAATGCACGCTGTGCTGGTTGTGCTGCCCGGATTCTGTCTTCGATGTGACGCCGGAGAACCTCTACGACGCCAACATGGAAGCCTGCTGCGGCTGCGGCGTGTGCGAAGCTGTTTGCCCGGTGAAGGAATGCGTCACCATGGTGAACGAAACCGAATTCAAAGATAACGGCAGCCAGTGGGAGCACTGGAGAAAAGATAAAGAAGGCTACAAGGTTTGGCTGCAGGACAAGATCAAGGGCCATGGCGAGCGAACGCACGGGTTCCGCTACAAGGGCCAGTATGAAGAGCAGGTGCCGGAGATGCTGGAGATCGCTCGGCAGGGATAAAAGCCAAAAGCCCAAAAAATTCAAAGGAAGGGAGTTCGTCATGGCTCAATCGGCCACTCTCACTGAGCAGTACAACAAGACCGAAGAAACTGCGTTAATCACGGGCAGCGAAGCCATTGCTGTGGCCTGTAAGCTTGCCGACGTCGACGTTATTACCGCTTATCCCATTCGTCCCTATGACACGGTGATGCAATACATTTCCAAGCTGGTAGCAGAAGGCGAAATGGATTGCGAATACATTGTGGCGGAAGGGGAACACTCCCAGTTTGAAATTGTTAAGCACGCCTCAGCGGCCGGCGCTCGCGTGTTCTGCGGCTCCAGCGGAGTGGGCTGGATGTACGCCATGGAAGCGCTCACCGTCACTCCGGCGCTGCGCATCCCCATGGTGGCTATGGTCGGCAACCGCGCGCTTGACGATCCGGGCGCCTTCGGCGTGGAACATAATGACGCTCTCACCGTTCGCGATCTCGGCTGGCAGCTTGTCTGGGTAGACACCGCGCAGGAAGCGCTGGACACGGCACTGATCGCCTGGCGTGTGGCGGAAGATCGCCGCATCTTCCTGCCCTGCGCCATCAGTTGTGACGGCGCGTTCCTCACCCACTCCCAGGCCCTGGTAAAGATTCCAAGCCAGGAGCAGGTGAACGAATTCCTGCCGCGCTACAACCGTGCTGACCTGCTGCTCCACCCTGACAACCCGATCACCGTGGCCCCGCAAGGCAACGAAGACTGGGTCATGGAGATTCGTCGCCAGAACTACGCAGCCATGGAGCGCGTGCCTTCTGTGCTCGAGCAGGCGTACAAAGACTTCGAGCGGATCTTCGGCCGGTCGTATGGCAATCCGTACTTCGAGGAATATATGACGCAGGACGCGGAAGTGGTTCTCATGGGCATGGGAACGCTCTCCACTCCGGTGAAAGTGGCCATCCGCAAGATGCGTGACGAGGGCAAGAAAGTCGGCTTCGTGCGCCTGCGCTGGTTCCGTCCGTTTGCGGCTGAGCGCCTCGCCAAGTGCCTGCAGCGCTTCTCGGCCATCGGCGTGATTGACCGCGATTATTCGTTCGGCTCGCCCTACAACAGCGGCGTCGTCGCCACGGAAGTCCGCACGGCGCTGTACTCGGCGCCCGGACCAAAGCCGCCGGTGCTGGGCTTCATTTCCGGCCTGGGTGGCCGCGAAGTCACCGTGCCCGACGTGGAAAAGATTGCTGACTCCGTTTACCAGGCTGCCAAAGGCAAGCAGCAGCCGCTAACCCAGTGGATCGGCGTGCGCGAGTAGCCGCCCATCAACAGAAAGGACAAGGAATTCAAAATGTCTACAAGTTATGTGCAAGTCGATCCGACCCAGAAACTGGATCCTTTCAAGGCGGTAAAGAAGCTTCCGCTGGAGGAATACTTCACCTCAGGCCATCGTACCTGTCAGGGCTGCGAGTCAGCGCTGGTGATGAAGATGATGGCTAAGGCCGCGGGCCCGCGCACCATCGTGCTGGGCAGCACCGGTTGCATGTACGTGGCCAACACCACGTATTACAGCACTCCATGGGTGGTTCCATGGATGCACACGCAGCTGGGCAGCAGCGGCTCGGCCGCTCTCGGTACCGCTGCCGCGCTCAAGGCGCTCATGCGCAAGGGCAAGATGAAGAAAGAGCCCATCAACGTGATCGCTTTCTGCGGTGACGGCGGCGGCGCGGACATGGGCATCGGCGCGATCTCGGCGACCCTGACCCACCCTGACTACAACTGCCTGATCCTCATGTACGACAACGAGTCGTACGCCAACACTGACATTCAGCTCTCCGGCAGCACGCCATGGGGCGCCAACACCACGTTCAGCACCCCCGGACATGTAAAGCGCATCATGCATCGCCGCTGGAAGAAGAATACAGCGGCAATGATGGCGGCCGGCCATCCTGAATGCAAGTACGTGGCCACGGTCTGCATGTCGTACGGCCTGGCCGCCATGAACTCCATCCGTAAAGCGCTGACCATTGGCGGACCAACTTTCATCCACTCGCTCGATCCGTGCCCCAAGGGATGGGATTACGATCCTTATCTTTCACATGAGATGGGTGAGCTGGCGGTGAATACCGGCGTGTGGCCGCTGTATGAAGTCGAGAACGGAGTGCTCCGGCTGACCGGCAGAACACAGCAGATTGCCGCGGGCAAGATTCCGCGCCAGCCGGTACGCGACTACCTGCTCAAGCAGGGACGCTTTGCCCACTTTACCAAGGACGATATCGATTACTTCCAGGCCAAAGTGGACGAGACCTGGACCAAGTGGCTCATACCAGGAGTGCTTCCTTTCAAGCACGAACTTGATAAGGATGCGCCGCCTAGCGAGTAGAAAATATAAAACTGCTGCGCGAAGTACGCTGCTTAAATTTGTAAGACAGAAGCAAAATTTGAACAGTACCTGGTTAGTATGCAGCAAATTTCTCTACTTTGAGCGGCGTATTCGCTGTAGAATACGCCGCAAATTTTTTCTGGCCGTTTTGTGCTGCGATCCTCATGGGAAGGGTGAGTAGCGCAAGCTTGGCTGCCGAAAATGAAAACGACTGTTGCATTGGTTGTCAGGATTACCGCTGCTGGTTTGGCGGATTCTCAATTTTTTTCCTGAGGGGATTTGAGTGCAGAAACAAAGGGACCCATAGACACATAAGTGTTTGTCGACACTGAGGAGGTCATTAATGGCCACATCGACAGCTGCTCTTCCTGAGCAACGCGTACCGAACCGCTGGATTATTCTCACTGCGAGCATCGTAAGTATGATCGCAGTCGCCAACTATCAGTATGGATGGACCCTCTTCGTCAAGCCGCTCCAGAAACACTTCAATGTAGATGCGGCAGTCATCCAGATAACGATCACTGTTTTCGTCCTCCTTGAAACCTGGCTGGTTCCTTTTGAGGGCTGGCTGGTTGATAAATTCGGCCCCCGTCTTTTGGTCGCAATTGGCGGTGTGCTGGCTGGCATTGGCTGGTTTGGCAGCGGCAAAGCCGAATCTGTCAGCGCTCTTTATCTCTGGTACGCAGTCTGCGGAATAGGCGCGGGAATTGTGTACGGCACAGCCGTGGGCAGCGCGCTCAAGTGGTTCCCGGATCATCGTGGCCTGGCCGCAGGGCTAACCGCAGCCGGTTTTGGCGCCGGCTCCGCGTTCACCGTTGCTCCCATCGCTAACATGATCAACAGCCAGGGATATCAGGCTGCTTTCATCAAATGGGGCATCATACAGGGCATAGTCGTCGTGGTTGCGGCCATGTTCCTCAAGGCTCCGCCCGCGAATTGGCTGCCCAAGACGTGGCGCAGTAAGGGCAGTGAGGAAGTCAGAACACGGCAGGCTGCGGTGTCATTCACCCCGGGTGAAATGTCCGCAACGCCTCATTTCTGGCTCATGTACCTGATGATGATGATGGTCGCCACCGGCGGCTTGATGGCCGTTGCCCAATTGGCTCCAATGGCAACCGATTTCAAAGTGGACAAAATACCCGTTAGCATACTCTGGCTTACGATGCCCGCGCTGACTTTCGCGCTCTCTGCCGACCGTCTGGTGAACGGATTCTGCCGGCCGTTCTGGGGCTGGGTGTCAGATCACATTGGCCGCGAAAAAACCATGACGCTTGCGTTCGGCCTGGAGGCCCTGGCTATTTTCGGTCTTCTCAGCTTTGCCCACAGACCATATCTGTTCGTGATTCTCAGCGCCTTCACCTTCTTTGGTTGGGGCGAAATCTTTTCGCTGTTCCCGGCGCTGTGCGGTGACTTTTTCGGCCGCAAGAACGCCACCGCGAACTACGGCTTCCTCTATACTGCGAAAGGGAGCGCATCCGTATTCATCCCGATTGGCTCAGCATTGGCGGCAGGCAAGGCGTTTGATTTTCGCGCCGATATCCTGCTTCTGTTGGGCGGCCTTATGGTGGTCTTTGCCCTGTTCCTGGCGCCCACGGTGCTGCACATCAGTCTGAGTAAGACTATCAAGACGGCAATCCTTACCGTTGCCGGCTTCATCATTGTCTACGGGCTTATCCTTACGGTGCTGCATAACACATGGACCCCCTTTGCAGCCAAGTGGACTTTGCCCAGGATTGGCTGGTTTGGCGTGTTCAGCATTGCCATTGCTTTCGATCTGATTTCGGCCACACTGGCATTCTTTGTCCTGCGCCGCATGAAGGCCCCGCTAAAGGCGAGCAGTGAACCTCAAATCACTGCCGGCGCAACCGCGCCTGCTGCATAGTTGTTTTTTACTCAGCGATGGGCTCTCCACAGCGGAGAGCCCATTTTTGCTGCCTGTTGGCGGCACAGCTGGTATTAGCCCTCCCTGAGCAGTTTTTCCGAATCCAGAAACTCCACAGTACTTAGAGGCGGTTCCCAGAGCCTCCGAACACGCGAAAAGATCGACACTTAGGGCGGGATTTTACGGATTCGTAACACACAATATTCCACCTCATATGTTCGGAATTTGGCGACTAATCTTTCGCCCCAGTTTTGAGCGGGACCGGAAATTTTTTCGCCATCCGACGCCCGTCTATTTGCTCCACGCAAGTCTGGCCCATCAGTTGTCTAACCACAAATTCTCAGAAGAAGAGGTGTACAGATGATGGAGTTCTGGAAAAACAGGATGTTCGCTTGTTGTTACATGACAGCTCTGGTTGTGTTCAGCGGTATGGCCGCCAGTGCTCAAATCCTTGCGCCCAAAGCGCCGCCGAGTTGGCCCCAGTGGGGGCTGAATCCGCAACACACGCTCTTTGATGCCACTGTTGCCGGCCAGCCACTGAATAACAACCTGGTCAATATCATCTACGACTTCAATGTAGCTGCTGAACAGGCTGACCCCAATGCTGCCCCGGGCGATCTGCTGGTGCACTACCAGGTTCCTCTGATCGACGGCAATGATGTTTTTATCGAGTCGAAAGACGGAACGTACAGCAACAGTACGTACAGCACGCAGCACTGGCACCAGAACAAGTACACATGGCAGGGCAACAATTTCGTGAAAGTGTGGACGTTCAACACGGACTGGTTTGCTCCAGGATCGTCAAGCTTCTACTGGGAGCCGGTGTATCACGCTGTGCTGGCCAACGGTTTCCTGTACGATCCCGGCCAGGGTGGCACGATTTTCAAGATCAACAAAACGGACGGTTCTGTGGTGAAGCGGATCAATCCGTTCAATAACATTGATCCCAACACTTTCACGGCGTCGCCATTGAGCGCGGATGCCGCCGGGAATGTTTATTACAACGTGATTCAGGTCACCTCGAACGATGCGAACGGCTGGTTGAGCAAGGATGCGGTGAACTCATGGCTGGTCAGAGTTGCTCCGGATGACACAGTGACGAAAGTGACGTACAGCTCGTTGCTGCAACGGGCCACTATCCTGGGCGATTCTGTGCCGCGGGCGAATGATCCCTGCAAAGTGCAATTCTCCGCCACGCTGTTGCCCTGGCCTCCGGCGCCGAACGCCAACGCTCCCACAACGCAGTGCGGCTCTCAGCGCGCAGCCATGAATGTGGCGCCGGCGATTGCTCCTGACGGCACCATCTACACCGTTAGCAAGGGACATCTGGTGTCCCGGTATAACTACCTGATTGCCGTGAACGCAAACATGACCGGCAAATGGGCGGCGTCTCTGCGCAATCGGCTGAATGATGGATGCGGTGTGAGCTTTGCGATCGGCAATCCCGGTGGAGCGAATGCCAATGGCGGCTGCCGCGATGGAGCCACCTTCGGCGTGGATCCGGGAACCAATGAGCCCCCGCCGGCACGCGTGCTGGACGATTCGTCGGCGAGTCCAACCGTCGCGCCTGACGGCAGCATCTTCTTTGGCGCCTACACGCTCTACAACTGGGCACAAGGGCACATGCTGCATTTCAGCGCGAACGGTACTTTCCTCAATGCGTTCAACTTCGGGTGGGACACCACGCCGGCGATCTATCCACATGGCGGAACCTACTCAGTGATCTTCAAGAACAATCACTACGGTGGCGCGGGCTTCGGCGACTATTGCGCTGATCCCAACTGGTGCCCGGAACGTTCCAATCCGAACGCCTCGTTCCTGGGGCCGGAGCAATATTTTGTCACGCAGCTTACGCCGAACCTGAACATCGAGTGGAACTTCCAGAACACCAATACCCAAAGCTGCACTCGCAATCCGGACGGAACACTGAGCTGCACATCCGATCATCCCAACGGGTTCGAGTGGTGCGTCAACGCTGCTGTGGTCGACGAAAATGGAGTGGTGTACGCCAATAGTGAGGACGGTAACCTTTATGCGATCGGCCAGGGAGGTGTGCTGTTGCAAAACATCTTCCAGCAGTTGGCGATCGGGGCGGCCTATACACCGGCCTCGCTCGATTCCAGCGGCAGAATCTACTCGCAGAACGATGGACATCTGTTCATTGTGGGCAAGTAGTTTACCAATCAGCAGTCCAACTAAAGAGGAGGCCGTGCACGGCCTCCTCTTTGTTCAGGACGGGAACTGTCTCAATCCATGGCCCCGTATATACTTGCTGGCATATTTCCAAGCTGAAAGGGTAAACCATGACTGCACGTGCCTGCCGGGCCTGCGCGTTGTTGATGGTACTGTCTCTCGCTTTCACCTGCCACGCGCAGAATAATGCGTTGGAAAACTCCACCATGCCGTCCGTAGTCACAGTGCCACCGGAAGCACAGCCGTCCGCAAATTTCAACGTGGACGCCGCCACGCGCGCATACCTTGCCCAAATTCCGCCAAGCGCCAAGGCACGGTCGGATGCTTATTTTGAAGGTGGATACTGGCTGGTACTTTGGGATTTCCTGTACGGCGTGATTGTCGCCCTGGTGTTGCTTAATCTGCGCTGGTCGGCTGCATTTCGCAATCTTGCCGAGCGCATGAGCCGTTTCAAACCACTGCAAACCGTGATCTATTGGGCTCAGTATGTTGTTGTTACTGCCGTCGTGGCTTTTCCGCTTACGGTTTACGAAGGATTTTTCCGGGAGCATAAATATGGTCTCGCGACCCAGACGTTCGGGCCATGGCTTGGAGATCAACTGAAGGGACTATTGGTGGGGTTGGTGCTTGGAGCGCTGGCTGCCACGGTCCTCTTCGGAGTGGTCAGGCGATTGCCACGCACCTGGCCGCTGTGGGGGGCCATTGTTGCCATTGTATTTTTCATTTTCGGCATCCTGATTTCGCCCGTCTACATTGCGCCGCTATTTAATAAATACACGCGGCTGAATGATCCTAAAATTACAGGCCCCATTCTCAGCATGGCTCGCGCCAACGGGATTGGCGCCAAAGATGTATTTGAGGTGGATGCCTCAAAGCAAAGCACGCGCATGAGCGCCAATGTGAGCGGGTTCGCCAATACCATGCGCATCACCCTGAATGACAACCTGCTGCGCCGAGGTTCTCCGGAGGAGATCCAGGCGGTGATGGGGCATGAGATGGGCCACTACGTCATGAATCACATTCCCAAAGCGATTCTCTTTTTTGCTGTGATCATCGTGATCTTCTTCGCTTATCTTCGCTGGGGACTTGCATGGTCACTTGCCCGCTGGGGAGAAAAATGGCAGATCCGCGATGTGGGGGACACGGCAGTCCTGCCGCTGGTCGCGTTGCTGGCATCCATCTTTTTCTTTGTCCT
>DASUBD010000165.1:0-3645 GCA_035763445.1 Candidatus Angelobacter sp. | reverse complement strand
AGATCATAATGCCGTGCTATTGCGCGGTTTAAAGGAACAGTCTGCGCCTGCACGCCTACATAACTCCGGCGCACCACGCCATGGCGAATCAAGCTGCTGGCGATGAACTGCGCCGTATTCACTGAAATTGCAAAGCATAGTCCCTGCGCCGGCAATATAGTGGCAGTGTTGACGCCGATCACCTCCCCCGCCGCATTCACCAGCGGGCCGCCGGAGTTTCCCGGATTGAGTGCTGCATCAGTCTGGATGACATCGTCAATCAGTCGCCCGGATTGTGACCGCAAACTTCGTCCCAGTGCACTCACCACGCCGGCCGTTACGGTGTGCTGGAAGCCATACGGGTTGCCGATGGCCACAACCAACTGCCCTACGCGGATTCTCCGCGAGTCTCCTAACCTCACGGTCCTTAGGCCCGGCGCATCGATGCGCAGCACAGCAAGATCTGTGTCAGGATCTTCGCCGATCAGTTGTGCTTTAAACTCACCTGCATCCGGCGTAAGCGCTTTTACACTGACCGCGCCGTGCACCACGTGGCTGTTGGTGATAATGAAACCGTCAGGGGTAAAGACAAATCCGCTGCCACTGCCTCCATGGCCGCGCGCGTTCTCCACCTGAATCCGCACCACAGCCGGGCTCACCCGCTCTGCCACCGTCGTCACCACGCGTGAATAGGCATCCAGCGCTTCGCTATCATCCGGCAGCCCAGGCGCAGGCTGGTCTCCGGCAAGGTCAGGAAAAGAAATATATCTGAGTAACTCACCCATGCTGCATTCGATAACTGTCATCCTAAAAAAGATTCACCCCGAAGCCCAAGCCGAAAACCTGCTGATTTTGTCGGATGGACTTGACCTCACAACCACCTGTGACCGCCGACACATCCCGGCCCTCGCATGTTTTTTAGATTACAGACAGTCGACGGCTGAAAAAGGTTGATTGGAAATCAATCCACAACTCTGAAGTAAGCTGGGTAACCCGCCCGACGAGGCAACTCAGAAGGCCACCGAATTTCAACCCGCTTTCATGAAGCTGCTGAAATCCGGAACTGCGAAAGCAGTGATTACATCAGAGGCTGCGATGGTCCGTGCATCCACGCCGTTCACTTCACCGCAAGCGAATGGTTAGAACACGGCCGCACATCGCGGCCTCTTTAATTCCGGGCGCAACCGGAGCCTAGGGAGAAGAATATGCCGATCCGATTCACCATCTACAAATCGCACCCTGCCAGCGGCCAGCGGTTGGTGCTGCACCACAGAATCCCGGAACAGATGGCCGAATGGCTGTGCCAGATCGCTGAATGTGAACTATCCGCAGAGGATAAGGCAGGAGGCTGGGTCATCATGAAGAAGTCAGAGGAACTCCCAGTACAGCCAGCAGTCAATCGAATGCAGAAGAAGGCAAGCTAACGGGTGCCCGTTGTATGAAGCCAGATCTAACATCTGGCACACCGTTATTTTAGTTCAGCCGGCCGCTTTGTATTTCTTTGCCGTGAAGGCGTCCACAAACCACTCAGCCGCTGTCCTCGACACCTCTTCCAGTGCTCCCCGCTCTTCAAACAGGTGTGTTGCACCTGGAACCACGTGCAGGCGTGTGAGACATGTCATCCGTTCCATGGCCTTGCGGTTTAACTCCAGTACAGTGCGATCTTCACCACCTACAATCAGCAGCGTTGGCGCTTTCACTTCCGTCAAGCAACTGGCAGCCAGATCGGGTCTGCCGCCACGTGAAACCACGGCAGAAATTGATCCCAGAGCAGCGGCGGTCAACAAAGCCGCAGCGGCTCCAGTGCTGGCCCCAAAAAGACCAATTGGCAGATGGCCGACATCAGGATGCTTTTTCGCCCATGCAGCCACCAGTGTGGAACGCGCAGCTAAAAAAGGTATATCAAAGCGAAACTGCATGGTTTCCGCATCAATGCGCTGCTCTTCGTCGGTCAGCAGATCAAGCAACAGAGTGGCGAGCCCGTGCCGGTTAAGGATTCTCGCTACCTGGCGGTTGCGTGGGCTGAAGCGGCTGCTGCCACTGCCATGGACAAAAATCACCAGCCCGCGAGCATTTTCCGGCACTTGAAGATCGCCGTGCAGGGCGTCTTCGTCAAGAGCAATGCGGACCGGCATGGGCGTTTCTTTCAGGGTATGAAGGGTCGTGCTCATAATTGCCTCCTTACAGCTATTCGCTGCTTGCGCTTCCCTGAACAACTCTTACTCCCTGCAATCTTTTTCAGCAGTGAGTGCAGTCACACTCCCATGTGACGACGGGGAGCAACGCTTGAGAACCCGGGGAGCTCTGAGGGTCGGGCGACGTGCATATGCATTAACACTTATAAAGCCGAATGAATCGCGATTCAGCGGCATCAGCACTGTTGGTGAGCTGCTGAACCTAAGAGGTTTCCAATGACTGGGGCATTGTCCCAAATCCACAAAACTTTATTGAGCCGCTTCTCTCAACAGCTGTAGAATGAGCCCATGGAGTTTCGGCTCAGTGCCTAAATTTGAAGATTGTCTTCAGCGCCTGGAAAAAATAGTGAATGAACTCGAACAGGGAAATGTCCCGCTCGAGCAGGCGTTGAAACTCTTTGAAGAAGGAACACAGCTCTCAGCATCCTGCCGGAAGGAGCTCGAAGAAGCAGAAGGACGAGTAGAGATTTTGCTGAAGCAGAACGGAAAGCTTCAGCCTGAGCCGTATGAGTCCGTGACGGAACGGACTTCAGCCACAGCAAAAAAATAGATCTTTCTTTAGCTGCCTGCAGGGCGTCCTGCAGTATTGCAACTTTGGCGGAAACGCCCCCAGCCCACCAAGGATGTACTGTATGAAGCCGCTTAGTATAGTTGTCGCCCAAAGCAACGCAAAGATGGGTGAGTCTCTGGCTAAGTCCCTGTACAACCATTTCCGAACCGTAAACCTGGTGAGCGGTGTTAATGATTTGCGTTGTGCCATTCCCAAACACCGTGCTGATGTTGCAGTCGTAGACCTTGAGCTTGCCACGGTCCAGGATGTCCAGGAACTGAGCCACGAGTTCCCCGCCACAACCATTGTTTGTACTCACAGATTGGCGGATGAGAAGATGTGGACACAGGCCCTTTCTGCCGGTGCTGTTGACTGTTGCTATAACAGTGATGTCAGAGCCATCGTGCTGGCGGCCACTCAGACCCGTCCTCTGTTATCTCATTCGCACGCCGCCTAGACATCTCGTGTGCTCCTCCCGTCCCACAGGAAGGACCGCCTGCAAAAGACGGTCCTTTTTCCTTGCCTTATCTTCAACGCGGGTGATGCGGCCTCGGCTATCCGCTTGATTCCGGATGCTTGTTATACTCAAGCTTCATGCTTACAGACATCCTCCAGCAGGGCCAACAAACCATTGATCAGGCCCTGGAGAAACTTCTTCCTCCGCCTTCGCAGCGGCCGGAATCCATCCATCACGCGATGCGCCACAGCCTTTTTGCCGGTGGCAAGCGCCTGCGCCCCATCCTGTGCATGGAAGCTGCAAGGATGATTGCCGGTAACCTACCCGACGGCGTTCAGGAATTGGGATGCGCACTGGAGATGCTGCACACGTATTCCCTGATCCATGATGACCTGCCTGCTCTGGACAATGACGACCTCCGCCGCGGCAAGCCGACTTGCCATGTCGTATACGGTGAAGCCATC
>DASUBD010000164.1:0-4473 GCA_035763445.1 Candidatus Angelobacter sp. | reverse complement strand
CTGTGGTCCTGCTGCTGAGCATGACTTCGCCGGTTACTACGCTGAACCTGAAGCTGAGCGATGTCTACTTCCGCATGCGTCCGGCGCAGCCAATTTCTGCGAAAGTTGCGCTCGTTCTCGTTGACGATTCCACGCTCGGCCGTTTTGGCCGCTGGCCCTGGCCAAGACATGAACTGGCGCAACTCATAGACGCGGTCCGCAACCAGCAACCGCAGGCGATTGGCATAGACATCCTGCTCCCTGAAACGGAAGATCCTCGCGACGACGCTGCTCTGGCCGCAGCAATCGCCTCTTCTCGCAATGTGGTGCTGGCCACAAAAATTTCAAGCTCGCAGCAAGGCAAGCTCTGGAGTGATCCGGTGCCCTTGTTCGCAAAGCTTGCCAAAGGTGTTGGCCATGTCCAGGCCATCGTGGACGACGACGGCATCTGCCGCAGCCTTCCTGCCGAAGAGCCGAGTTTGGATGGTCCCCGGCCCGCGTTTGCTCTCAAGCTGGCCGAATTGATCAATCCGAAACTCGCCTCTCTTGAGACTCCGCGCAATCGGGCTTCAGGTGTGGAACAGTCTGACCTGCGGCAGCTCATCATTGATTACCGCCAGCAGATCGAGCCCGGCCAACAGCAATCATTCGAGACTATTTCCGCCGGTGACCTGCTGGCTGGAAAGCCTGCTCCACAACTGCGTGGAAAAGCCGTGCTCATCGGTTTTGGTGCAGTCGATATGAGTGACCGAATGTTTACTCCGGTCACCGGACAACTGCCGATGCCCGGTGTTGAAGTGAACGCGAATGCGCTGGAGATGCTCCTTGACGGAACAGTTCTGCAGCGGCCCGGCCTGATATGGCAATTCCTGCTCCTTGTTGCTACCGGAGCGTTTGCCCTCTGGCTTGTGGTTCGCTACCCGGGAGCGTACGGATTACTCTTGCTCGTCGGTTTCCTCATTGCCGGGTACTTCGGCTCTTATCTGGTCTTTCTGCACTGGCATCGGATTATCTTCTATGGACCGTTGCTCCTGGCCGGAATCTTCGCCGCGCCGATTGCGCAACTGGAAAATCTGTTGCTGGTGAACCGCGAAATTACGGCACGGCTGCAGCAACTTCACCAGACCATCCAGCCCGATCATTTGCAACGGCTGAACGCACGGCCTGCAAGCTCTTCCAATCGCCTCCACTGGAAACTGGCAGCACTCAGCGAGCTCCAGGCTGAGCTCTCTTCGCTCTACTCATTTCACCAGACATTGCTCGGAAGCATGCATGAAGGCCTGGCGGTTTATGGCGAGGACGGCAAACTAAGATTTGGCAACTCGACGTGGAAGAAATTCTGTGAAAAACAATCCGCCTCGCCTGCAACTCTTGCCGCGCTTACACAACTGAATTCAGCCTGGCCGGAACTGGCTGCTGTGGCGCAGGCTGGCGGATCGTGGGTGGAAACCGAACTGCCGCTGGGCGAAGAGTTGTGGCATTTGTATGCAGTCCCGCTGCCCTGGACATCATTTGCGCAGGATGGGGCCGTGATGCTGATTGCTGAAGACATCACTACGCGCAGACAGCGCGACCAGGCGCGTTCAGAGGCGCTGAGCTTCGTCACGCACGAGTTGCGCACACCTCTGATTGCGATTCAGGGTTTCTCTGAGCTCCTGATGCGCTATCCCAATTCCCCTGCCAGCAGTGAGGCGCCAGGCACCATCTTCCGCGAAACGAACCGGCTGGTCGCCATGATCAACACCTACCTTGAAGTTCTTCGGCTTGACGCCGGAGCCCGTCCTTTGCGCATGACTCGCGCCAGCGTCCACTCCATGGCGGAGCACGTTGAAAAAGTGGTTCGTCCGCTTGCGAACGCCGCCCATATTAATGTGGCGGTGAAAATTGATTCTGCGGACGGAGACGAGCACGTTGTCTGCGATGAGACATTGATCTCCGGAGCTCTGCTCAACCTGGTAAGCAATGCCATCAAGTATGGTGCACAGGGATCGGAGGTCACATTGCATGTGACTTCTCACGAAAGCGAAATTGAGTTCTGTGTTCATAACACCGGGCCGGCCATTCCGGCTTCTGATCTCAAGCAAATTTTTGAAAGGTTCTACCGCCCGTCACGAAGCGAGTCCATCCCCGGCTGGGGATTGGGGCTCAGCTTTGTGCGGCGCATCTGCCAGCAACACGGCGGGCATGTAGAAGTAAGCAGTGACCAAAACTCCGGAACCTCATTTATCTTCACGCTGCCGCGAGGTGTCCGGGAAGTGAGTGAGGTGGCTCCATGAAAACCCGATTTGCAGTCAACCTGTTAGGGCTCCTGTTGTTCAGCCTTTTGGCTGCGGCACAGGAACCGCAAAACAGCACACAGTCTCCCCTGATGAGCGCTCCGTTTGCGGGCGCGACAGTTTCCGATTTCAAGGGCAAGGTGTCCATCCAGTTGCCGGGGCAAGGTTTCTCCACGCCGAGCCGAGGCTTGGTATTGCCCGCGGAAACGCTCATCTCTACTGAGGACAGCGGCCGCATGTTGCTCCGCCTGGGTGATGGCAGTGATCTGCTGGTCCGCTCCAACACTCGCCTGGTGCTGAAGGCGCCTCAGCCCGGAGCGTGGCGCTATGTACAGATGATGTTTGGGCGGGTCCGCGCAGAGATCCAGAAGCGCCTGGGCGGCGCGCCAGGTTTCCAGATTGGCACTCCGAGCGCAGTAATCTCAGTGCGCGGGACCAGCTTTGACGTGGAAGTGAACCGCGAAGGTATCACAGAAGTGGATGTCCACGAGGGCGTGGTGCAACTGGACTCCGCAAAAGGCATGGGTGAATCAGTGCTGATTCGCGCGGGATACTCGAGCCGTGTGGGATTCGAATCTGGCCCGGAAGCTCCTCGGCACACCGGCGACATGCGTCCTGAACTGGACCGGCCAGGCCGCATGGATGACAAACATCGTGACCGGGACGATGGTGACGATCCGGTGAAACGCCTCCGTGCCTCCACTGGCGATGACCATCATGATGGCGACTCTGACTCGCATGACTCCGGCAGCGGAGGCACGAGCACCAGTAGCGGAGGAAGCAGCGGAGGGAGTGGTGACTCGACCGGCAGTTCCGGCGGAGACAGCCACGACTCTGATACAGGCAAAGACACTGGAGACCGCGGCAGTCATCGACCACCGGAATGGTAACTTGTAGAAGTAAGAAACATCTGGCACAGGCACTCCTGCCTGTGCCTTTTTCGTTGAGCTTATAAACGAGATTATTTAACCGGTGCTCTTAATCGGTCATGCTCGGCACGCAACCAGTCTGCAGATCTCTTGAAGTAACTACGCAAATTGGTTGATAAATGGCGGATCCAGTCGGGGCGATGTTCGCCCCGTTCCTGAGCGAACCGGGCCAAAGCGTACCCGTACACTTCCTCTGGAAGATAGCCAAGCCTCTGCATGGACCACCCCTGCTTTGTGTCGCTCTGCCACTGTTGAAAACGGCCGGAACAGTTGCCATTGAATATTCCGAAGCCAAGGAAAACCGTAAGCAGATCCGTCATCGGCTCCATGTCTTTGGCGGACTGGTTAATCAATCCATCGCCCAGCAGAATCACGTGCCCAAGTTCATGGGCCAGAACCGCAACCAGCGTTAGCGGATCTTCCAAATGTGATTGCCTGACAGCTACAACCATCTTGCTGTTGCCGTCTTCCGGGTGCTGGTATAGTCCGGCGCATCCACCACGACCGCCTGACCAATACGGCAGCAGATTTCTCAACTCGTGAGTCTCATCGGCAAAGATTTCAAAGTCCAGGCGGCTTCGGTCTACCTTCATGTAATCGCATATGCGACCGAACATTTTTTCCGCCGCTCCCGAAGTTTTATCGAATGGGTCTGGAAAATTTTCCGCGTCCGGCAAGATCACCCTGGCGTCCAGCACGCGTCTGCGTCCCAGCATTCTTGAGAGCCGGTCAAAGCCATTCTCAACCCAGGCTCGACCTTCTTCAGAAACCGGGAGTTTGGGGCGTATTCCGAACATAAATGGGTTCTCAGTATAGATGAAGAATAAAGCTGAACTCTGGGCGACGTCACTGTATCCATCCGCTACACACGTGTTCCCTGACAACACAGACTCAGACTCCTCAACTAACCTAAGTAGTTGAATACAAAAGCCTTAAAATCCTAATCTCTTTGGAACAACACCTGCTTTATCTCTTGTCAGAGTGGTCTTCGGAGAGCGATGCACCCTGTCAGTAATGGGGCGAAGAATGCGGGAGGTGCAGATATGAAACGCACTTTGAACGTTCCGAACAAATCCAGTTTTCTGCCGCTGCGTGATGCGGTCCTGTGCAAGGACTGCGAATTCATCTCGGCCGATGCTGGCGAAACGTGTTCGGTTTGTGGCAGCCGCAATCTTCTCCATCTGAATGAGCTGATCAGGAGCGCCGCGGGGCCGGCTTCTGCAGCTGCACGAGACGTATTTCAGTTTTTCCGCTTGCGTCTTGGCAGGCAGACCTCATAAGCACGGGGA
>DASUBD010000163.1:0-17628 GCA_035763445.1 Candidatus Angelobacter sp. | reverse complement strand
AAAGGATTGGACCGGTAGCGCAACGGGTCCACTTCACTGGTGTCCCCCAGCAAATCAACCAGAGGATGCACTGCCGATGCCGCCGCAATATGTTGCTGACCCAGCCAATAAGCTGCCGCGGCCTTTTCCTGAGCTTTCCCTGATTTCAAAATGCTAATGTGCCGCGTAATCGCATCAGGCCTGGTTGTTTTGTCTGGCGAGGTAGAATTCGAGACCCCAAACGCATTGAGCAGCAGTAAGCCGAGTCCCAGCAGCAGACCCAAGGCAGATATCTTAATCTCCTTCATATGCGGCTCCCTCAACGGCTTGCACCCGCGTTCTCAAAGCAGGTACTCGAGCATATGGCATTTTTTGTTCCGAAACGGCACCATCACGTAAACGATTACAAACAAAGGGCTAAACGGCGACCGTGCATCACAGCGAGAAGCTGTTGCTGTTCGTTCGCGCATTTCGCTGTGCGAAAACGAACACTCTTTTTTCCAAAACCACTACTTGCCTTCATCAGGCCTTTACGATGAAATGATCGGCTCCTCAAACATTCTCAACTTTCAGGAAGACTGTGGCATATCTTCAGTTTTTAGGCGCAGCAGGCACGGTAACCGGCTCGAAGCACCTTATCAACACATCAGGCGATGGCACCGGCCGTCGCGGGCTGCAGGTTCTGATCGACTGCGGACTATTTCAGGGACAGAAGGAATGGCGGCTGAGGAACTGGAATGATATCCCTGTGCCCGCTCGTGAAATCGATGCCGTTGTGCTTACGCATGCGCATCTTGATCACAGCGGCTGGATACCGCGGCTGTTCAAAGAAGGTTTTCATGGCAAAGTTTACGCAACACCACCCACAATAGATCTCTGCGGTGTGGTGCTTCCTGATTCCGGCCACTTGCAAGAGGAGGAAGCGCGCTTTCATAACCGGAAAGGAACCTCCAAACACATTCCTGCGCTGCCTCTCTACACTCTTGAAGAGGCCCAGGACTGCCTGCGTTTTTTTGAGCCAGTGGAGTTCGACGAAACCAGGCAGTTGAGTCCGGAGTTCTCCTTCCGTTTTGTCCATGCCGGGCACATCCTGGGATCATCCATGGTCGAAGTCTTCCTGCGACAGGGTGCAAGCCGCCACAAATATCTCTTCACCGGGGATATTGGCCGGGTTCCATTGAAGCAGGCGCCGGGAAAGGTGGTCCATACCGGGCCGGCGCCGCAGGAAGATGCAGAAATTCTGGTGATGGAATCAACTTATGGAAACCGGGTCCATCCGAGTGAGGACGTTCGTGCCGAACTGGCTGGGCTGATTCAACGAACTGTTCGGCGTGGTGGCTCAGTGGTGATACCGGCATTTGCTGTGGAACGCACCCAGAAATTCCTGTTCCTTATCAAGGAATTGATGGAAACGAATCAGATTCCGCATGTGCCTGTGTTTGTTGATAGTCCCATGGCAATCAAAGCAGTTGAGATCTACTTGAAGTACAGCAGCGAATTCACGGAAGAAGCGCGTGAGTTGATTGGCCGCTATGGCTCGCCAGTTGAGTGGAGGGGTTTTAGCTTTGCTGCGACACAGGAAGAATCGAAGAAGATTAATGAAGTGCACTTCCCCTGCATCATCGTATCCTCCAGCGGCATGGTCACTGGCGGACGCGTGCTGCACCATCTTATGCTGCGTTTACCTGACCCGCGAAATCAGGTAATCTTCATCGGCTTTCAGGCCCCGGGGACACGCGGCGCCACTATTAAAGCCGGCGCACGAACTGTCCGTATCTTTTCCCAGGAAGTGGAGATTCGGGCCCAGGTGGCAGCACTGGAGCAATTCAGTGATCACGCCGATACAGAAGAATTGCTGCGCTGGCTGAAGACCTTTCCGCGCAAGCCGGCGACTACTTACCTTGTCCACGGCGAATCCGGCGCCGTAAGTTTGCTCCAGCAAGCCATTTCATCAGAGCTTGGCTGGGACGTCAGAATAGCAGAGTGGCTGGAGAAAGTTTCTTTGGGTTGAACGATCACCTGCCAGCCTAAATTTCGTTTTCGAAGTAGCCGGCAATGGCGGGTGCTTCGCGCTCTTCCAGCACGGAAAACGGCACCGGTCTTAATCCAGGAGCAATAGCATTTTCGAGGGCGCCTTCCAACGCGTGCCGGAACGCTCCTTTGAGCAACTCAGTATCTATCAACATGAAGCTGCCGGTGCTCTGGAAGAGTGAGAGCTTGCCCAGTGGGCGCCGCCTGAAGGTACAAAGATCAAGGGTCAACACCAGGCGCTCCCGACTGGCATTCCAGTGAACTTTGATCGACCGGCCATCACCCGGGCCATCAAGATATTCATCGGGAGCGAAGAGATCGTCGAGAACAATTTCGAAACCATCGAAATCGTCGATCAGGCAGTCTTCCAGTAATCTGGCGATTGCGGTGGCACTATGCGTGACTTGTAGCCCTGTGGCAGCTTTTCGCAACGCGATGTTGCGCGCAAAGACCTTTTTCTGCAAAACCAGCCGCCGTCCCACACGGTGGAATTCTCTAAATTCCGGATATTTAAGCTTGCGCAGGCCAAAAAACACCAGCATGAGCAAAATGGCTCCAACCGGGATAAAAACGAGGGCCGATGGGCTGAGCAGAAAAAGACTCAAAACCGCGCACAGAGCCGATATGCCGTAGAGCACCCACACAACCTGACGCTGTGTGAGGCCCAGTTCAAGAAGCTTGTGATGAATGTGTTCCCGATCCGCGCCGAAAATGGAGTGCCCGCTGAGAAAACGGCGCAGAAGGCTCAGTAAAACATCAGTGAGTGGAAGCGCAAGCGATACAACCGGAACAATAAGGCTATCCAGCGTAGAAGTCTGGCGCTGCGACTCCGCCAGGACGAAAGCGCTGAGAATGAAACCGACAAAAAGGCTGCCGGAATCGCCCAGGAAAATAGATGCGGGATTGAAGTTGAAGATAAGGAATCCAAACAAACTTCCGGCGAGAATGGTGGTTGCGGTAGCTATTCCAGGACGGCCGCCAACCGCCAGGGTGAAGATGGTTACCATGGAAAATAACGCCGCGCCCGCAGCCAGACCATCAAGTCCATCAATAAGATTAATGGCGTTGCACACCAGCACGACCCAGAACACGGTCAAGCCAAGGCAAACAGCTTCAGCCCACATTCCGGCATGAGCGGAACAAAAACCAAAATGGATTCCGCAGAAATACAGGCCCACTGCTCCAGCTATCTCAACCAGGAGTTTGGCTAGCGGCTTTACAGTTATAAGATCATCTGCCAAACCAACAAGGAAGAACGTCGCCGCCAGCATGACAATTCGGCTTATGTCGCCATTGTTTGGACCGGTGGTCCAGCCGTGCTTTGCGGTGAATAGATAGCCACCGAAGAGGAGCAGAAAGGCAAGAAAAACCGCCACTCCGCCGAGCCGGGGAATAGGCGTGCAGTGAATGTGACGAGAAGAATCCGGCGCCTTCGCCAGACCGAAATGGCCAGCAAGCTTACGAACGCACCACGTGAGGCACGCTGCCACAATGATGCTTACCAGAAAACTTACAAAATACCGCAGCATATCCAAATGGATAAATCTTCTCCGAACCTACGGGACGAACTGATCTTGTTTGTCAGAGTTGCTGGAAATCATACACTGATAGACAAAGTGAGTGCAGCAAAAAATCTCCGTAACCATTTGTTAAAGAAGATCCTATGTCTCTCGCCGTGACTTAGGCGGTATCAATGTCGCTACTCAGATTCTTAGCAAACCCTAATAATACCTAGTCCCTGGACTAAGGTCACCAGACTGCCTGGCGACCTTGAGGAAAGGAATTCATCGAAAAAAGATATTTTTCGCTATTGCATCTAAGAGGATCAGAGAGGGGTTAAGTAATGAGAAGGCTGTCTTATTGGTGGGTCGGGGCTTTGTGCCTGTTTATTTCGTTATCCGCCTGGTCTCAGGCTGCGAAAAACAATCAATCTTCTGCTGCGGATCAGCGAATGCAGGACCGCATTAGCCGAGAGGTGTATCACGAGCTGGTGATGCTGCCCCAGCTTACGATCTTTGACAATCTTTCATACAAGGTAGACGGCAGCACGGTGACTCTGATGGGCGACGTGCGAAATGCTGTGCTCAAGGACGAAGCGCAGCACGCAGTGAAAAAAATTGAGGGGGTTGAAAACGTAAACAACCAGATCGAAATCCTGCCTCCATCACCTAATGACGATCGCATAAGGCGTGCCGTGGCGCGATCGCTCTTTAATGACGACCGGTTATTCAAATATTCCATGGGATCGGTTCCTCCCATTCACATCATCGTAAAAGGCGGACACGTGACTCTGGAAGGCGTGGTCGATAATCAGGCGGACAAAAACCAGGCCGGCATCAGGGCCAATTCGGTACCAGGCGTGTTTTCAGTTCAAAACAATCTTCGCGTAGGCAGCTGAAGCCGGTTTCGCGAATGACGAATCGAGGAGGCTTGAGGCAATGGGTGTAGTCTCAAGCCGCATCGGGCTTAGGGCGCAATACATTGATAGGCTGCGGAGCAGAAATCACCATAAGCGTGCCGCACACTGAACAATAGACGGAACCTGCATGCTCTACAACTGCGGGAACGGTCCGGAAACTACGGCTGCAATTAGGGCACTTCACGTCAACGATCTGAACCAAGGGAGAATCCTGATGTGCTGGTGTGATAGGACAGCTTAACACGTTATTAGACCTTTACCGGTTGATCATGCCTGTGAATGACGCATCTTTACAAAAGAAATTTGCAGATTCTTCCGCACCGTGAATTTCAGCGGGCGATGCCGTTACTTGCGACAACGCGAGCTACTGCAAGCATAGCAATCGCCTGGGCTGAAGTATCACGGAGAGCCTGGGCCCGCACCAGCGCATTCATGGAATTCACTTGTGCGGCGGCTTCGCCCACTTCCTGGACAACAGCGGAAGTATCGCTTTGTGCCGTGCGAGCGTCCCAGGCTTCATTCACCGCGTCAAATGCCATATCAAAATATTTTGACGCCTGCTCTTTGTGACCTGAAGTGCCGGCCGCAAAACCATTGGCAGCCGCCTGGCGAGCGCGCTGGACGGGCGGCAGTCCGCGCAAGCTGTCGGTCTGATCAGTCCCTGCTTTGTCCATGGCTTCCAGAACAGAAACGGTGTCCTCCTGCGGGCGCTCAATTTCGCGTGTCTGACCGGCATTCTGCACCGCAGAGTTGGCCACAATGTCTTTTTGAAGCGCGGCCTCGTATGCGGTTTCACCCAGCGCCTGTTGCATGGCTCCGGCTGTGATGTGAATTGCCATTGTCCGCAGGGCACTATCATCGAGCTTTGCCAGCCAGCCCAGAAGTTTCAAGCCGGTTCGCGTAGCCAGGTCCTTATCCACATCAGGAGCCATCCGCGCATACATGGCAGAGAAATTTTCTGCCTCAGCGGCGTAGTCGTGCGGGTCAGGAAGCGAATTGAACATCTTTTCAAAATGCTGTTGTGACCATTGTGTCTGGCTTCCGCGCGCTTCAATCACAGCCATGAGTGCGCGGGTGGGAACGATACTTTTGTCGAGAGCGGCATCAAGCTTGCGCGAGACCGCGTCCAGAGTCTGCCTGGGACAGCTTGTAACTGCTCCGATTAACGACTGTTCAGCCTGGAGTGCGGCATTTTCCGGCAGATTTTCCACAAAGCTGAGAGCAGCCTGGCAATCAGCTTCTCCACTCGCCATCAAGGAAACCGCAGGCTTCTGCCCTACCCTGATCAAATCGGATTCAATGCGTACGCCTTCATGCCAGAGTTTCCGGGCCATATTGCGGTCGATGGTAGAAACCACATCGGCAGCGCTGGCCAGCACCCGGAGTCGATCCTGCGGGTCCGGCTCAGGCAGAGCCACAGCCATATTGACCGTATCCAGCACAAACTTCTGCTGTGGCGTCAGCTTCGCGGGCCTGGTCTGCTGCTGTGGTTGAGGCTTTGAGCCTCTTAATTTGGGAGTCTCCTGTTGCGCCCAAGCGCTTAGAGACAAAGCCATCACAGCGGCACCGACGATAAAAGTCTTTGTTCGGTACACCTATTTACTCCGTTTAATTTTGGACAGGGAGTCCTCACTGTATGGGGACAAAGACGAGCGTACCGAAGCATCAACTCTGGTTCAAGCCTTCGGCAGTTTTTCTTGAAGAAGAGAGTTACAGAACCTTAGTCCTTTCGACGTAACAGAATTTTCAAGCCGGATCTACTCTGAAGATCTCAGTTCCTCAACAATATCGCGCGCCGCTCGGCGGGCTTCCTCAGCCTGGTCTGGGGGGAAGGAGATTGCGCCCACGCGAGCGTGGCCGCCTCCGCCATAGCGCTCGCAAATCTTCGCCAGATTGACCATATTTTCTTTTCGCGTCCACGGATTCGAGCCAACCGCCACCTTCACGCGGAAGCTGCTGCGGCTGAGCCCGATACTGTAAACGGAGCCCGGGTGAAGATAGTAAGGGATGAACTTGTTGTAGCCTTCCAGATCGTAATCGCTTATATCGAAATAAATGGTTCCGCGCCTGCATTCAGAATGGCGGCGGATGATATCAATCGATTTCCGGTGCCGGTCCATGAGCGGCGGGATCAAGGAAACGACAAACGGTTCCTGGATAACCTGTGCCAGAGGTTCAGCCACCAGGAATGGAATCAATCGGGGAAGGAAATCAGGGTCGTTGGTTGATTCGATGGCCATGGTCAGCTTCATGGCCGGCTCAGCCATTTCCACCGCCTGCTGAGGCGATTCGAACTGAGCGCCATCGATAATATCCGCCCAATGAATCAATTCGGCGACGGGTGCAGGATCAAAAGCAAACTTCTCCTGTGCCACATGGGCCAGAAATTTGGTGCAGGATTTGAATTCGGGATCATAAAATTTCTGGCTCTGGTCGTGGGTGCGGTAATGTTCAGCGTCCTCAGGAGTCAGAAAAGCGCTCTGGTGATGATCAAACCACCACGTAATTTTGGGTGATGAGGAATATTTGAAATCGACGATCGCGTTTTCGTCGCCGTCGAATTCTCGTTCATCAAAAAGGGCGCCGGCGCGATGCACCAGCCCGGTGAACTGAAAGTCAACGCCTTTGCGAATTTGCTCACGATAGAAACGTGAAAAAAGCGCGGCTGAGGAAGTGCCGTCAAAACATTTTCCATGGAAAAAGACCCTGACCTTCACGCAGCGCTTTCCTTCCTGTTTTTCTGCAAATAAGTAAAGCTACTAGAAATGACATTCCGGAGCAGTTTCTGTCAAGCTTGCAGACTTCGCCTGTCACCGAGGGCGGAGCGTACCCCGGCAAGATCAGGCTGCTTGCACAAATTATTTGTAAATTGAAAATTGTCCGTCGGGTTTTTGCAGCTTTATGGTTATTTCCATGTTCGGCTGGCGGACTTCATAGTCGTTTCCCCATGTGCGAAAACCGTGCGCGATCACCTGGATCCTGACCTTCCCATAAGGAACACCATCAGTGGCGGCTTTTCCGTCCTCATGGGTTTTGAGTTCAAGACCGTCCTGCCTTTCATTCCCTTCTTTATCCAGCAGATGGAGCACGACTTCAGCGTTCTTCACGGGCTTGCCTCCGTTCTCCCTGACTACAACAATATTAACTGTAGATACTTTAGGCTTCTCATCCTGCTGGGCAGGAGCGGCGGCTAATGCGACAAGAGGCAGGCTGAAGAAGAATATGGCTTTCAATGAGGTGATCACGTGAATATTTTAATGGTTTTTGCCGCAGCGTGTGGCCTCATTCTCCAGTTTCGGGCCTGGTATCACAGCGGGTTTTCTGGCAAATGCTGGAAAGGATTCTCTCTATAGCTTTTATTGCGCTATCGCGCCAAATATCTGAAGAAATTCATCAACTGGTTACTTGAGGACAAGTTAACAAACTGGCCGGAGGTGCCGGATTGTAATGTGTCTGCGGTATCCGTGACGCGCCCTTCCGATTATTGACACCCGGAGGTCCGCAAAGTACGTTTAAGTCCTCCCCTCGCTGTAGCTGCTGGTTTTGCAGTCGTATTGATGCTGTAAATCGCTGTTTTTGCTCCAAGGCACCTGAAAAGTGCCACAACGTTCGATGGAGGGGCCGGTGCGCAGCAGTACATCCCAAAGGGGATTCAGTCTGATCGAGGTGGTCGTAACATTGGCTGTACTGATGGTTGCAGCCAGCGTTGTGGTCATGAACATGGCCGGCGCAGTGCGCGGCTCGCATATTGAAACCGCCTACCAGACCACAATTGATCAATTGCGCTTTGCACGACAAACGGCGATTGATAAACGAACAGTCTGCAGAGTAGATTTCTCCGCTCCGGGGACGATTTCTGTTACCCAGGCATTTGCTGACGGCACCCCCCAGCAGGCCGAAACTCTTTCGCTTCCTCAGGATGTTGCGTACGTGGTCGTGCCCGGAATGCCATCTCCGCCTGGGTCTCCTCCCGACAATATAGGCAGCGGAAAAGTCGCCATTGATTTCGACCAGATCGCCGGAGGCAGCGGAACCACGATTTACTTTCAGCCAGACGGGTCAGCACTGGACGCGGCGGGTCGCGTAAACGACGGCGTGATCTATGTCGCTCGTCCTGGTGAATTGTCGGGTGCGCGTGCAATCTCGGTTCTGGGCACAACCGGGCGCATTCGCGGCTGGCGTTTGGTCTCAAAGTCAGGAGGGGGTGCCACTTGGCAATAAAACGGCAGCGCATTCCTGAAGGTGGCTTTACGCTCGTGGAAACCATGGTTGCAGCGGTGGTCTTGGCCGCAGGCCTGTTGAGTGTGCTTTCTCTATTCGCTTACTCTCTCAGCACACTGCAGTTGTCACAAGAAGACCTGATTGCCCGCCAAAAGGCCAAGGAAGGAATGGAGAGCGTCTTCGGTGCGCGCGATTCTTCCCAGATCACATTTGAGCAGATCAATAATCTGGCTAATGGTGGAATCTTTCTCGATGACTTTGCTCCAGTCTATGATCCACCTGGCGCCGATGGCATTGCGAATACCGCTGATGACGCGACAAGCGCGGGCTCGGAACTAGATGCCATTGTCCTGCCCGGCCCGGACGGCATCCTCGGAACAGGCGATGACGTACGGGAGCCACTGACAAACTTCCAGCGCCGCATAACAATTTCACCCGTTTTCAGCGCCGGTAAGCTGAACACCAACCTGCGGCTGGTGACAGTCACCGTGAAATACACGGTTCCGCAAGTCGGAAGCAAGCAATACCAGGTCACCGCATATATCTCAAGGTTTCGCTAGGAAGCGGCCCATGAATAAATTGCAAAGAGCTCAACACGGCATGTCGTTAATGGAAGCGTTGGTGGCGATGCTGATTGCTGCCATCGTCCTTGCCGCGGCCACGGAGTTGGTTATGAAAGCACTCCAGATCACGGATCTGATTACGGTGCGAGCCGAGCTACAGCAGGATGGCCGGGCCGCCATGAATAGTGTTCTGCGGGATATGAGCCTGTCTGGAACAGGAATCCCTGTTGGAGGCATACAGTTGCCGACCGGCAATGGCAGCACTCCCTCCTTGTTTGGCTGTGCTGCGGGTACGTGCTTCCTGAAAAACCATTTTTTTCCCAACAACCACATGTTTTCGACTTTGCCCGATCCGAATGATGGCATTGTGCAGCAGGGCTCACCTGATGCAATCACTCTGGTTTACGCGGATAAAAGTCTGAATCTGGGCACAGCAAGTTCCATTACGGCATCCGGTTCGCAGATTACGGTTCCGAATGTCGCCGGCGTGAATATTGGGGATTTGATTATGCTGAGCAACGTGCACGGGAGCGCCGTGGGCATGGTCACCAATGTTCTGTCCGGCAGCAACTCCCTTGTTTTCGCAAATTCTGATCCTCTCAACATCAATCAACCAAATGCAGCCAATGGAAATATAGCGTCTCTCCAAGACCCGGGCCCCGGCAATGTCTATCCTCCCACGACAGCTACCCGCATTCTCCTTATCAGTTATTTTCTGCGACAAAACGCCGGACCGGACGGGGTCTTTGGAACGGACGATGACAACTGGCAACTGGTACGGGAGGTCAACGGGCACCAACCAGTACCGGTGATCGATGGCGTGGAAAACCTGCAGTTCAGCTATGACGTTTATGATGATACGGCTGGCAGCGGAACCAGCACTCTGGTCACGAATACCAAAAGTGCGAATAATACCCCGAATCTCATCCACAAAATAAACGTAGTCATTAACGTTCGCTCGCCACGCAAGACTGGGCCGGGAAAAAGCTTCAGTCATCTCACCCTGGCTGCATCGGTAAGCCCGCGCAACCTGAGTTTCCGGGATCGATACAAATGAGTTCGCGTTATTCAGGAGCAAGTATGGCGATTTCTGGAAAGCGTCGTGAAAATGGTTTTGCTCTGATCGCAGTGCTGCTGTTTCTGGTGCTGCTCTCCGCAATGGCAGTCACTCTGGCCTACACCGTACGAACGGAAAAGCGCATCGGTGGCTCCGACCAGGAGGGCAATATCGCGTACTACGATGCCGAAGCGGGCATGGAGAAAATGACCGCTGACCTGGGTACTTTGTTTACTAAAACCAAGTCCCCAACAGCACAGACGATCAGGGACCTGGGCAATGACAAACCCAGTCTGCCGGATGTGGGTTATAAGTACGTATTCAATGTACAGGCGAATCCTGACGGCAGCCCTGCGAGTCACGTGCAGACGATCAGTGCTGGCGATTTTGCAGGCCTTTCCGCCCAGATCATCCCCATCAATCTGGATGTCACGGCAACGAGAATCACCGGGGCGCAGGCGCACCTGACACGGGACGTAGAGGTGGCACAAATTCCTGTTTTTCAGTTCGGAGTGTTCTCTGATAGCGATTTGAGCTATTTTGCCGGGCCAAATTTTGATTTCGGCGGGCGGGTACACACCAACGGCGACCTCTACCTCGCGGAAGGAAATGGATCAAGCCTTAGCTTTCATGACAAGATCACTGCGCACGGAGAAATCATCCGGCAAACTCTGGTAAATGGGCTATCTACGAGCGGTAACTATACGGGAACCGTGAACGTTCCGACAGCACCCAACGGATGTGCAACTCCAACCAGCGTTTGCCGGGCGCTGGCCCTCACAGAAGGAAGCGTGACCGGCGGGAAAGGTAGCCCACCAACACCAGGCTGGGACACATTCGCCCTCACCAAGTACAACGGCATGATGGTACACCAGTCGAGCCAGTTGACTCTTCCGTTCGTTGACGATGGCAAACCAATCGAAATCATCCGTGAACCTCTGCCAAGCGAAGATCCCACCGGTAACCTGTCATCGTCCCGGCTGTATACCCAGGCTCAGGTCCGCGTGCTGATGGCGGATACCCAGGCTGATCTTCCCGGCGGCGGCCAGGCTGGGGACATCTCACTTGACACTCCCAATACCTGCTTTGCCTCCGGCTGTGTTGGCGCGGCGAACAACGCGGCGGATTCACGCTGGAAGAGGCCGGCAGGGACCACGGGAGACTGGTCAATTATTGGCGGCTGGCTGCGTGTGGAAGCGCGCCAGACAGATGGCAGTTATCAAAATGTAACTAAAGAGTGGCTCGACCTTGGTTTCTCGCGCGGACTTCAAACGCCCGATTCGGAGCGAGGAAGGCCGAACACTGAGAATGCCAATGCCATACTGATCCTGCAACAGCGCAGAGAAGATCCCGCCAGGCCAAGGGGCACTCTGCTGACATCGGGAAGCTCACATTACTGGTGGATGCCGTTAAACTTCTACGACACACGTGAAGGCGAGCGTCGTGAGAACGCCGTCGCCGGCACCACATGTTCTCTGGGCGGCATCATGACTGCAGCGGAACTTGATGTCCTGAACCTTCGCAAGTGGTTGCATGGGGATATTGGAACAACCGGGGCCAGCGTGGAGTCAGCCAGCCAGAACGGTTACATTCTTTATTTTTCTGATCATCGCGGTATGCTGGCCGATCCTAACCCCGCCGCTACTATCAGGGTGAAGCATGGTGACTTCGGCTACGAAGACTTTATTAATCCGAGTTCCCCAAGTGGCGCCTCCGATGGTGTTCTTGATCCCGCCGAGGATGTTAACGGCGACAGCATCCAGCAGGTGTACGGTGCAAGTAATCTCGGCGACGCATTCGCAGTGGCGGAAGATCCAACGGCAGTTCTCGACTGCTCTGGCATTGGCCGGATGAACCGCGTGAGCGGCGCACGGCATGCAATTATGGTCATTAACGGAAGCCTCGGTAACCTCCCAATCAATTTCGCCACCGGAGGCGGCGGCTTTACTGTGGCGAGTGAAGAGCCCGCATATGTCGTGGGTAACTATAACGCGAATGACGCTGTGGGATTCGGAAGCCCTCATGCCTCGGCAGCGGTCATCGCTGACACGGTCACCCTGCTTTCGAAGAACTGGAACAACGAGCAAAGCATGTTCAATCCCCGCTCTGCCGTAGGTTCGGGTAGCTGTCCGGCGACAGCATCGTTGGCCAACCCAGCCGGGAACGGCACGGGAAGAGAGGCTTGTACCACCTGGTATCGTTTGGCGATTGCTTCAGGCAAGAGCATTCCCTTTCCACATCCCGCAGGCAGTGGTAATGATTTTGGCACTGATGGCGGCATTCACAACTTCCTTCGCTATCTCGAAGATTGGGGCGGCCAGACGGCACACTACGAGGGATCTCTGGTGAGCCTGTATTTTTCCCAGTATGGGATCGGTGCTTTTAAGTGCTGCAACATGGTGTACACGCCGCCAAACCGTAACTACAACTTCGATACGGATTTCCTGGACCCCAGCAAGATGCCTCCGGGAACGCCGCGCTTCGTTGACGTGGTCAATGTAGATGTGACGCAGGATTTTACACCAAGGTAACAGTAAGCATCTTTCTCTGCCAGGCGGCTTTTTTTAGCAAAGGCCGCCTTCTTTATTCCTGGTCAGGATGCGAACTTCCTCCGCTGAACCTGCACCATCACTGTGGCCGTAAGCACGGTAGCAACGCCAACAATTTGTAGCGGACGGAGAGCTTCGCCAACAAAAATAAATGCAAACAGGATGGCGAAAACAGGTTCCAGGCAACTGGCAATGATGGCGCGCGTAGAGTCCAGGTACTTGAGGCCGGTAAAGTAGAAAAAATACGGCAACAGGGTCGAGAGGCAGGCAAACAGAAACAGAAAGTTCCATTGCGTGCCGCTGAAGTGTTCTGCCATCAGCTTATGCGGCGGATTCACAATAATCCACAATAAAGCCGCTGCCAGCAGCGCATAGAACATGATTCTGAACTGGTGATTTCGGCTGACCAGCCCCTGGGCAACAATGTTGTAAAACGCGAACGAAAAAGAAGCGATGATTCCGCCGAGGACGCCAATCGTATTCAGGCTCAGGCCGGAATGAAAAACATCAATGGCCAATGCAATGCCTGTCAACGCCAGAAGAACGGCGGAAACGCGAATTAGAGTAAACCGGTCACGTCCGCGCAGCACCATGGTGATAAGTACCCAGACCGGAGCGGTATATTGCAGAGTAATAGCGATGCCTACCGTAGATTTTTCGATCGCAAGATAATAGAAGTAGTTTGAGCCCGCGAGGCCAAGAGTTCCTGTGAGCGCGCATAGCAGAAGATCGCGACGGCCAATACGAAAAAAGCGAGGGCCATAGCAAAGAAGGAGAAATGCTCCCAGAACTGCTACGGCGAAGGTGGTCCGGGCCTGGGACAGGACGAGGGGCGAAATTCTGGCGTGAGCGGCGAATACGCGGGCGCTGAAAATGGCTTTGCCCACAGTGGCAGCGGCGCCCCAGCAAAATGTGGCAGCAGCGATGAAAAAGTACCCCCGCCAGGGATGCGACAACTGGCCGCTGCGGGGGCTGATCTGCTCTTCAGTGGCGCTAGTCGGCAAGCAACTGGTCCAGCCGGTCAGGATCAAATCCGATCATGACCTGCTCGCCAACCACAATGGTGGGTGTGGAACGACTCTTATAGGTGCGAACCAGCTCAAAAACGGCCTGCTGGTCCATGCTGACGTCCTTTACTTCAAACGGAATCCCTTTCTCCGAAAGGTAGGCCTTGGCCCAGGAACATGGCGGTCAACCCGGCGAACTATAGACCACCACTTTCTTTGTTGTCATTCTTTCCTCCCCAACTTAAGAAATAAGATTCCTGCAGGACGAGCAGGGTTTCATTATTTTGCCGCCTGCAGTGGTGCTTCACCCGCATTCTCCGCGCCTGAAATGCGAATTTCTGTGGTGATCCGAGCGGTGCTCTTGAGCATGGCTGCCACGCCGCAGTACTTCTCTTCTGACAGCGCCACCGCATCTTCCACAGCTTTCCGATCTACTCTGCCCGAGATTGTATAGATCAGGTGGATTGAAGTGTAGACAGTGGGAGGCTGGGCAGCACGCTCAGCTTCAGCCCGCACCTCAAGAGCAGTGAACGGCTGCCGCTTCTTGCGCAGGATGCTTACCACGTCAGTGGCTGTGCAACCACACAGCCCCATCAGAACCAACTCCATAGGTCCCGGCGCGGTGTTGCTCTGCCGGTCAGAGTCGATTATTGTTGCATGCTTGCTGCTGGCGATGGCAGCAAATCGCTCCCCATCAATCCAATTCACTTTAGCTTCAACCACTGGCGCTCCTCAAATTCCGCACTAGGATACAGGATTTCCCGGCGTTTCGATTACCTCGAATGGTGGCGAACGTCTGTAACTGAGGACTGGCCGGCCTCAGGCCAGCAGTACTCCCGCAACGGAAACTGCTGAATCAAGGAAAAATTTTGGAACAAATATTCAAATCCGCGCAATGGATAGTAGGAGCAAAAGCACCGGGCAATACCATGGCGGAATTGGCGAGAGATGACCAGGAGTTGCTCCGGCAGCTCTCGAAAGGTAACGAGCCAGCTTTCACGGCACTTTATGAACGTTACCAGGGACCCATTTACAGGTTTGCACTGCACATGAGCGGAAATAACGCCACGGCAGAAGAGGCTACCCAGGAAGTATTCATGCAATTGATTAACAACCCGTGGGGCTACGATGCCGGTAAAGGAACAGTGGCCGGCTACCTGTTTGGTATTGCACGCAATATTACAAGACGTGCGGTCCAGGATTCACGATGCGAACTGGCGCTGGAGGAAGAAGATCTTGCACTTGATGAGTTCGCCACGGCAGGAGAACTGGACGTCCTGGGAGAGCTAACCAATGGCGAACTGCTTGCGGCGCTTCGGTCAGCGATTTTGTGCCTGCCACAACAATACCGGGAAGCTGTGGTGTTGTGCGATTTGGAAGAGTTTAGCTACCAGCAAGCAGGCGAGCTACTGGGCTGTTCACCGGGAACAGTGGCTTCAAGGCTCCATCGAGGGCGCGCCATTTTGAAAAAGAAGTTGAGTTGCCAAAAGAAGTTGAGCAGATGCGTGAAATAGATCCAATCCGGGAGCCATCGGAGGCGTTGCTGTCATCAGCGCTGCACCGGCTTGTCAAGGCGGGAAAGCGCAATGCGCCTCCTGAACTTGGCGCTAACTTGTTGGAAAAATTTCGTCATCGTCATCGGCGCAGACGTCAAGTACGGTTGGCTGTTGTGGGAGCACTTGCTGCTTGCTTGCTAGCGCTGGCGGGTATTGCAGGTATGCGCCATAACGTGCGCACAGTTCATCAACAAAACCCAGCGCCTGCTGCGGAACAAACTCCGGCCGTCGATGCAACCACCGAAACGAACGCAGTCTCGGATCTGCAACCCAGGCAGCGTCAGGCCAGGCCATCAAGCAATACTGCTGGCGAAACTCAGGCGGCTAACGACGAAGGATTTGTCCCGTTACCCAGTTACGATCCCGCCGTCGCCAGTGGTGATTTGCAGATGGTCCGGGTGGAGGTCACCGGATCTGAGCTGCGTATGTTAGGAGCACGCGTGGTTGGAGACGTGTCAGACCGGCCGGTCATCGCCGATTTCATCACGGACCGGGACGGAACGCCTTACGCGGTGAGATTAGTTCAGTAGAACCCTTTTAAAAGGAGCATGTCATGAAACTGCATACTTGCCTGGCTGGGCTGCTCTGTGTCGCCAGCCTTGGTTTTGCTCAAGAAGCTGCGCCGGCTCAGCATGTAGAGTTCTATTCCTCAGATAACGGGCCGGGCGAACACACCATGATTACCATCGGACCAGCAAACGGGCAGGTCTTTTTTTTCGAGCATGCTGACCACAAAGTGGTAAAAGGTGCACCCTATACGGCAACTGCCAGCACTGAGACAACACAGGTGCTGGCGGATGGAAACCGCATTGTGCACAAGCAAACCGGATTGATCGCCCGCGACAGTGAAGGACGTACTCGTCGTGAAGAGGTCATGTCGGGAATGGGACCAGTCCAGGTAAATGCACCCAGGATGATCTTCATTCATGACCCTGTGGCCGGAGCAGCGTACATTCTCAACCCTGAAAAGCAGATCGCGCGCGTAATGAAGCACGGAACACAGGGAAAGGATATGGAGCAGATGCACAGGAGGATGCAGAAGGAATTCGCAGCTCAAGGGGAACAGGGCGATGTAAAGACAGAGTCCCTGGGAACGCAGCAAATTGAAGGAGTCTCTGCGGATGGAACGCGGGTAACGCGGACCATTCCGGCAGGCAAGATCGGAAATGAGCAGCCGATCGAGATCACGGTGGAAACCTGGACATCACCTGATCTGCACACCATGGTGTTGCAGAAACGTAATGACCCGCGATTTGGCGAGACCGTATTCCAACTCACGAACATCAAAAAAGGCGAGCCAGATGCGAATCTGTTCCAGGTTCCGAGTGGCTATAAGACCGAGCAGATGCCGGCGATAGGTGATATGAAACACATGATGCTTATGCGCAAGCCGATGCCGCAACCACAATAGTTTCGAGGTGCAGTTCGCTTTCTTGCTTTTCCCAAAGCACCGGTGAACGTCAGAATGGCGTGCCGGTGCTTTCGCATTTCTAAGGCCTTCGTCGTAATCCGACACGGCTTAATCCATAAGTCTAGTGTCCGGAAGCCTATGGTCTGTTTTCCTCTGTTTGTTACTAGCTTGGAGGGTGAAGCTGTCTGTTAGTATTGCCGGTCGATTCGGATGAACCTTGAATGGCCTTGAACAAATTTCAAACCGGGGAATCGGTTCCAGAAAGTGGAATTTACCGCGTGATTCATGCGGTACATAGACTGCCGCACTCACTCACCATCTGCAAAGGCGAGAATTTTCCAAGGTGCGCAAAATGCGCTGATCTGGTTAGTTTTGAGCTGATCCGCGCCGTCGAATGCCCCTTCACTTATGAACCGATCCATGTCTATGAGCTGCAACCGGAGGAAGAAGCGATCACAGCCGAGCGAAACGCATAACGCGTATCGAGCCAGATCAAAATTAAAAAAGCTTTCATCATCCGTCGTTCTTCCAATCAGTTTTGCCTGCTCTTGCATCAAATAATTCTTCACAAAAATCAGACCTCCTGAATCCAGCAACTCGCATCGCAGTGATTAATAACCCGCACACAATCTTTGTGGTGCCCGAGGAGGAACCAGCCCATGATGTTGCAATGTCCAATTTGCCATGTCAGATTCGTTCGTCAGGTGCTTGAGAATTATGAAGTGCTGGCAAGATGTGACACTGACACGCGAGTCGGCGGGCTCGAAGTGCTGACCTGCAGCAACGGACACATCTTCTTCGTACGCAAATCAGATCTTTGCGCGGAACGGGCCAC
>DASUBD010000162.1:0-10367 GCA_035763445.1 Candidatus Angelobacter sp. | reverse complement strand
ATATCACCTTGACCAGCGGCGGCCCCGGTCGGGAGGGGTCCTTATGGACCTGTTACTCATTCGTCTTGCTTTCATTCTTGTTGTAACCGTCACTTGCTTGTTCCTGCATCCTTTCGGACTCAGAGGCTGGCCGGCTGTTGGTGCTGGCGTTGCCATGAGCGTGGTGGTGGTAGGGTTTGAGATGCGCCTGCGCATCATGAGCCTGAAGCGTCTCATTGGCGCGGTGATAGGAAGCATCCTGGGCATTCTAGGCGCCTACCTTTTCAGCGTTGTTCTCAGAAACAGCATTACGCACCCGGAAACACAAAGATTCATGCAGCTCATGGTGATGCTGCTGATGTCCTACGTTGGACTGGTGGTTGGCGCCAACAAAGGCGACCTGCTGAACCTGGCTGCACTGGGTGGAATCTTTGGCGCGGAAAAGCAGGGGCGCAAAAGCTTCAAGATCCTGGATACCAGCGTGATCATTGATGGCCGCATCGCGGACATTGCCGAGACTGGTTTTCTCGATGGCATTCTGGTGATTCCGCAATTCGTTTTGCGCGAGCTGCAACTGGTGGCGGACTCCGCCGATTCGTTGAAGAGAAACCGTGGACGTCGCGGCCTGGATATTCTGCAGCGGGTGCAAAAGATTGTTACGGTAAACGTGCAGATTGTGGAAGATGACTTTCCCACCGTTCGCGAAGTGGACTTGAAGTTGATTGAATTGGCCAAGGCTTACGAAGCCAAGATCATCACCAACGATTTCAACCTGAATAAAGTTGCCCAACTGCAGGGCGTTGAGGTGCTGAATATCAACGAACTCGCCAATGCTTTAAAGCCTATTGTCCTGCCAGGCGAGACTATGCGTGTGTTCATCCTGAAAGAGGGCAAGGAGTACAACCAGGGTGTTGCGTACCTCGATGACGGCACCATGGTTGTTGTGGACAATGCGCGCAAACTCATCGGCAAAAATGTGGACATCGCAGTTACCTCTGTCCTGCAGACAACGGCCGGCAAGATGATTTTCGGGAAGTTCGACGAACGAGCACCCCGCCCAAGCGAACCAAGAGGCGAGTCAGGCCCCAAGCCGGAACCCCGCAAGTCGCAGGCGATTGTGGTGGAATCAGCGCCAGGCGCGACAGAGTAAGATTTAGCGGATCAACGGTTGCGACCGAAGGTAGTTTAAACGCCATTCTTCCTTTTTTCTAAACGCTCGAATTTCATCCACGTCAAAGGATGCAAGGACAATCTCTTCGTTTTCTCCTGCGTTCGCAATCAGAGTATTCGCTGGTTGGCCATTCCTCCGGGGCACACAGGTGTGCGCCTGTGAATGTCCGTTATTCTGGGGCGTTGGGTAATTGACCATGGCGATTCCTACCAGATTCTCAAAAGCGCGCGTTTTGAGCCCGGCGGTTCGAATGTCATCCCAGGTGCAGGCGTTCGGAACAACAATGATTTCGGCTCCGTTCAGCATCAATTGGTTGGCCGCAAGGGGGAATTCGCGATCAGAGCAGATCATGGCACCAATTGTCACTTCTACTCGCTTCCCCTGGAGTGTGCAGACGTTGAATGAATCGCCCGGACTGCAATTCACGTCGCAACCAATTCATTCGGTTGCGGGTTGGGCTTTGAGAGTTCATCCTGCCCAAAATTGCAGATAAACACCTTGGAGTATTTGAGCGCCACCGCACCGGAAGTATCAAAGATCCAAACCGAATTTCGGGGAAGGGGCTTATGGGCTTCAAGGAATGTGATGGCTATATTGAGATTGATTTCGCGGGCGAGTTCAGCAAAGGCTTGAAGGAACTTGCTCTGCTGAGAGATGGCCGAGGCAAGCCAGTCACCCCGGCCTTCATCATGGAGCGGCGCACGAGAACAGCCGATGCTCCACAATTCAGGAAACACCGCCAGATCCGCTCCCAACAATCTGGCTTTCTGGCAGTTCGCAAGTCCGATGGACAGGTTTTTGTCCTGATCATTTCCAACGGGAGATATTTGCAGCAGAGCGACGTCAAAGTTCATTTGTGGCTCGAGAATAAGGACAACGCCGACCGTGCCAGGTCATGGCCCAGCGATGTGGCTACTCCTCTCAGAATCGGAATAGAATACTCTCATACTCTTCGCCGGAAGTAGGGAGCCCTGCGAGGCCTATTCGCAGGTTATAACTTGTTTACAACAACCAAGCGTCGTGACTCGATCATTCTTCTACTCTGGTGCCTTTGTGTAACCAGCATTGCCGCGGGCTTATGGCAGGCTACGCCTCCGGGAAAGCTGGACGTGACTGTCACTGACCAAAATGGTCAACCTTTGGCGTCCGCGGTAGTAACGCTGCAGCAGAATGGAAGAACGGTTTCCGAGCACACCACACCCACAGGTCATATCCTGCTGGACCGGCTTCCAGCAGGGGCTTACAAGCTTTCAGTTCAGAGGGAGGGCTTCTACACGGCTACGGTGAGTAAAGTGGATGTCCCGTCCGGAGCCACGATGCCGGTTGAAGTTCGTCTGCAGCCGGTACGCGAATATCGCGAGGAAGTTGAGGTTACAGCCCAGACAAGCCCGGTAGATCCACAACAGATCTCAAGCTCGCAATCGCTCACGGTGGAAGACATCGCGACCATTCCCTATCCGAGCACGCGCGATTATCGCAACGTGCTGCGGTTTATTCCCGGAGTAGTGGCGGACAACGGCGGACAAATCCATGTCGCCGGTTCGAGCACGCAGCAGGTGCAGGATTATCTTGACGGATTTGAAGTAAGTCAGCCGGCTTCCGGCGCTCTGGGAGTACGTATGAACCCGGATGCCCTGCGGAAAATTGATGTGCGCAACAGCCGTTACTCGGCGGAGTTCGGCAAAGGTTCCGGCGGGCTGACTGACCTGGAACTCCAGGACGGTGATAACAAGTTCCGCTTCAATGCCACGGACTTCGTTCCTACCTTTCAGAACGTGAAGGGTTTTCACCTGAACAACTGGACCCCGCGCGCTTATTTTTCCGGCCCGCTGATCAAAGACAAGCTGTGGTTTGATGTTTCGCACGAAGGCGAGAACGACCTGATCATTGTGAAGGAACTTCCTGATGGCGCAGACAGCACCCGCCAGTGGCGCATGGCGGACATGGCGCGGCTGCGTTTCAACCTGACGCCGGGAAATGTGTTAACGGCGGGTGCGCTCATCAACGTGTTCAATGCAAGCGACGCCGGGCTGACGGCTTTTGATCCGGTGAGTGTTTCCACCGACCAGCATTCCAGGCTCGACCTTTTTACCCTGAAAGACCAGATCACTTTCGCGCGCAACACACTACTGGAGTTTGGTGTGGCGCAGCATGACACCAAGAGCCTTCTGCTCCCCCAGGGTTTTCAAAATTATTTGCTGACGCCGACGGGACGGCAGGGCAACTACTATCTGCACAGTGATACCGGCTCAGCGCGTTCGCAGGCGTTTGCGAACCTGTATCTGCGACCCTGGAGTCTTCTAGGCAAGCACCAGTTCACGGTGGGTGGCCGCGTTGACCGTGTGCTGTACAACGGGCAGGCCACGCGCAATGGGATTCTGTTCCAGGATATCAACGGAGCACCACTGCGCAACATCACGTTCTCCAATGTTCCCCATTTCAGCCTGAGCACAGAGGAAGCAAGCGCGTTCGTGCAGGACCGCTGGACAGGCTTAGACCGGGTGACAGTGGAGAGTGGCGCGCGCTGGGACCATGACAGCTTTCTTGGCCGCGACGTATTTTCGCCACGCATCGCCGGTTCGGCGATGCTGGATGCCGCGAGCGAGACCAAACTTTCAGCCGGCATCGGTATCTACTACGATCGCACAAACCTTTTTGAAGTAGGCCAATCCGTGCAAGGGACGCGCGTGGACCAATTCCTGTGCAATCCCACTTCGGCGAATACGTGCAGTGGCCCCCCTGTAATCACGACCATTCCGGGAACTTTTATTGCCGATCCACAATTGCTCACGCTGCCACGATTTGTGAACTGGAGTGTGGGGCTGGAGCGGCGATTGCCGGGCCGGGTTTACGTTCGTGTGGACTTTCTCAGCCGCCACGGAAACAACGTGTGGGCTTACGAGCCACAGGCAAACGGTACTTTTCTGCTGGGTCACCAGAAAACCGACCGCTACGATGGAGCCGAGATCACGCTGCGCAAAGAATTCAAACGCGGCTATCCCATGCTGGTTTCTTATACGCGGTCAAATGCCCGTTCCAATGAGAGCATCGATTTCGGCATTGACAACTTCACCACCGGAAGGCAGGTGGGAGGACCCTTGCCGTGGGACGCGCCCAACCAGGTAACCGCATGGGGTTCTACACCACTACCATCCTTCTGGAAATTCAAGAAATTTGATTTTGCCTACTCGCTGCTTTATCACACCGGATTCCCATTTGCGACGGTCAACAGCTTCGGCCAGATCGTAAACCCGCCTGGTGTTTTCCGCCTGCCGCACTTCTTTACTCTGAATCCGGCGATTGAAAAGAAGTTCACGTTTCACGGCTATCGCTGGGCAGCACGCGTTGGAATTGAGAATGTAACAAACAGCCCCAATTTCCCGGCCGTCGACAATAACGTGGATTCACCTACGTTCGGCGCGCTGTTTGGGCAGGGCCACAGAACGTTGAATGGGCGGATCAGGTTGTTGGGAAAGCAATAGCACTCGGCATTCAGCACTCAGCATTCAGCCCCTGCGCATTTTAGGTGAACGAAACAACTTGAAGCGTGACGCGAACTGGCACAGGGCTTTCGTTGTTTAACTCCCTCCGGATTTTTTTTGCCTGCGGTGCTGTCGAGGGACTGAGTGCTGAATGCTATTTAAATTCGGGTTCAGGCGTGGCCGCGATCAGAGTGCGCGTGTACTCGTGCGCGGGGCGTGAGGTGATTTGCTCGGCTTCGCCGAGTTCCACGATTTCTCCCGCGCGCATCACGGCAATACGGTCACACAGGTAGCGCACAACAGGCATGGAGTGGGAGACAAAAAGATAGGTAAGCCCGAAGTTGCGCTGCAATTGCTTAAGAAGATTCACAATCTGGGCGCCGACGCTGACATCGAGGGCTGAAACCGGTTCATCGCAGACGATGAACTTAGGCCGCAGTATGAGCGCGCGAGCGATGCCGATTCTCTGGCGCTGGCCGCCGGAAAACTCATGCGGGTAACGCCGAAGAGCTGATTCCTCCAGACCAACCGCGTGCATCATCTCCGCCGCGGCATTCCGGCGTTGTGCCGCAGTTGCAGAGCGCCCCTCATGGATGAGCAAGGGTTCGGTCACAATCTGTTCCACGCGCATGCGGGGGTTCAGCGACGCGAAAGGATCCTGGAAGATGATCTGCATGTCGCGGCGGAGGCGGCGCAAGTCGCCGGCGGAGGCAGCCAGGACGTCCTGGTCAGTGAAGTGAACGGCGCCCGATGTGGGCTCAACCAGGCGAAGCACCATTCTTCCGAGGGTACTCTTGCCACACCCGGACTCGCCGACCAGACCGAGGGCTTCACCAGCCTCAATGTCGAGGGAAACCCCATTCACGGCACGGACCTCACGTTGCGCCTGACCAAACGCACCTTCGGTTTGGTAGATCTTGACCAGGTTGCGAAGTTCAAGCAGCGACATGGAGAGCACTATAAATCACTCATCTGTCGACAATTTGACCTGCTCCAAAAATTCGCACTTCAGCAGGGCGAAGAAATGGTAAATTGATGACGCATCGATTTTGTCGGATTTCACCGGAGTGATTTTTGTTCATGGATGGCAAAGCCGCTGGCGATTTGAATACTCTTAAGCGGCTAAATGCCGGCGGGACTGTAAACCACGACCCTCTGCTTAACTGATCGCGGCTGATGAAAGCGGCATCGCCGGGGATGAGTGGGGATGAATGGCGATGAGTGCGGAGGTGGGGGATGCAAATTGCTGAATCGACGCAAAACGCGGCCCAGCAGAGCACTTGCAAGACCAGGACTTTCGGGCGTTCATCCTAAGAGTAGACGTGTGAGGGTCGGGAATCCCTTGCAAATGGCCGCGGGGCAGCGTGTTAGAATCTGGTTAACTTCTAATTTAAGAGAGCCTTCTCTTGGTTGAATTAGCGCCCTCCATTTTGTCGGCGGATTTCGCGCACCTGGCTGACGCCGTGCATGCGGTAGTCGAGGGCGGCGCGACAGTGCTGCACGTGGACGTAATGGACGGACACTTCGTGCCCAACATCACCATTGGACCTCCGGTGGTGGCTTCACTGCGCAAAGTAACCAAGCTGCCGTTTGATGTGCATTTGATGATCGAGAACCCGGACCAATACATCCCCGCCTTTGTGGATGCTGGCGCTGACTGGATTTCAGTTCATCAGGAAGCCTGCGTGCACCTGCACCGAACGCTGGAATTGATCCGCCATCACAATGTGAACGCAGGAGTTGTAATCAACCCCGCTACGCCGGTGCAGATGCTGGAGAATGTGCTGGATATGGTTGATCATGTGCTGGTCATGTCAGTCAATCCGGGGTTTGGCGGACAAAAATTCATTCCGGTTGCGCTGGAAAAGACAAAGCAGCTGGTGGCCATGCGCGCGGCGCGGCGGGTAGATTTCAGGATTGAGATGGACGGCGGCATTGCGCCGGATACTGTGACTCAGGCGGTGCGCGCGGGAGTGGAAATTCTGGTTGCAGGCAACGCCGTTTTTGGCCATGGCAATCCGAAAGAGAACGCGCAAGCCTTATTGAAACTGGCCCAGGAAGCTACCCTGCAAAGGGTGTAAGCGACTTTCAGCAATTTTGAGGTAGGTAATGGTTCGTAAATTTTGTGTTCTTTCCGTGCTGGCATGCGCATTGCTGCTGGCAGGATGCCATCATAAGGTCCAGAACCCACTGGCCAACATTGATTCCAAGCAGCCGGATAAAGGCCTATATGACCGCGCGATTGATTCCATGAAGCATGGCCACTATGAGGTGGCGCGCACGCTGCTGGAGACGCTGATCAACACCTATCCGGACTCCGAGTATCTTGCGCGGGCCAAGCTGGCGGTTGGCGACTCGTGGTATCAGGAAGGCGGTACCGCGGCGTGGCAGCAGGCAGAGGCAGAGTACAAGGATTTCCAGACCTTCTTTCCGAACCTGCCGGAAGCATCAGAAGCGCAGCTGAAGGTAGCGAACATCCACTATCGCCAGATGGAAAAGCCAGACCGCGATTTTGCCCAGGCAATGCGGGCGGCTGACGAATACAAGTCGCTGATCCAAACTTATCCTGACAGTCCTCTGGTGCCGGAAGCCAAGCAGCGCCTGCGGGAAGTGCAGGAGGTCCTGGCAGAACGGCAATATCGGATTGCCAATTTCTATTTCCTGCGGCAGAACCTGGCTGCATCCCAGGCGCGACTGCAGTCGCTGGTGGATTCGTATCCGCTGTACAGCAAAATTGATGAGGCTCTGTACACCCTGGGCCAGCTCTACGAGCGCGAAGCCGCTACGATGCGAAAGCAGAACATTCCTGAAGCGCAGAAGGAACGGCTGGCTGCCGATTTCCAGAAACACGCCATTGAATCGTACACGCGAATCATTACACGCTACCCGGCGATGGACCGTGCGGGTGACGCCAAGAGGCGGTTACAAGTGCTGAACGCGCCTGTTCCCACACCCACCGCGGAAGCTGTGGCAGAAAGTAAGGCAGAAGAACAGAGCCGCCAGAACGTGAGCATGATGCAGGGCGTGGTGGGAAACTTCAAAAAGCGTCCCATGGTGGCCAAGTCCTCGCGGGTGGGCGAACCAGATCTCAAGGAAGAGGAAATTGTTGACCCGGCGAAGATGGTCCATGATCTGGAAAACCAATTGAACGCGTCAGGACAGCCGAACGAAAAAGTTGGACTGGAAGCAGTAACTGGAGTTGGCAAAGGCACGCCACGGGCGAATGAACCGCCTCCGGGGACCACAGACGCCAATAAACCGGCTGCGGAAGGCGCTCCGCCTCCGGCTGCTCCCGCGCAGGTAAATGAAGTGAAGCAACAGGCCCAGCAAGAGGCGGAATCCGGGCAGACGCCTGCGGCCACAGCAGGCAGCGATCAGACCGCCAAAAAAGTAGACAAGAAGAAGGAATCAACCAGCAAGAAAAAGAAGAAGAAGGGCCTGGGGAAACTGAACCCGTTCTAAAGAGTAATTTCTGGACAACAGTGCTAATCCTTTTGATTGCGTTAAGACATATACCTCACTAGATACTGAGGTGGTCTTTCCATTGACTTCAAAGGTAATTACCAGTAAGTTGTCTTCATTTCCCCGCCTTTAAAGGTATTGTGACGTGTCGCTAAGAATCCTATTTGCCGATGACAGCGTAACCGCCCAGAACATGGGCAAGAAGATCCTCACAGAAGCCGGCTATGAGGTGGTGGCTGTCAGCAATGGCGCTGCAGCGGTGAAGAAAATCGCTGAGCAGAAACCGGACATCATCATTCTGGACGTATACATGCCGGGTTATTCCGGGCTTGAGGTGTGCGAGAAGGTGCGTTCCTCGATCGCCACCATCAAGACTCCGGTGCTGTTGACCGTGGGCAAGATGGAGCCGTACAAGCCGGAAGATGCAAATCGCGTACGTGCTGATGGCGTCATCATCAAACCATTTGAGGCCAGCGACCTTCTGGCCATCATCAAGAAATTTGAAGAGCGTATCGGCGAAACGCCTGTTGCCGTCCCGCCCCCTCCGCCAACGATGCGGCTGCCAGTAGAGGAAATCAAGGTGCAGCCCCCTGAGACCAACCATGAGCCTCCGCCGAAAGTAGTGCAGCCGATGGTGGAAGTTCCGGACCATATGGCGACTTCCTCTGCATTCAGTGACCTGTTAGGTACGGATGCCACGCGCATGGAAAGTTTTTACGCGCCTCCGGTAGCGGAAGCTGCGCCAGCGCCGGTGGAAGTACCTGCCACCCCGACTCAGGCAAAAGACTTTGATCTTCCGGCTTCATGGAGACAGGAACCGGAACCGCAGCCGACGGTGCTAGAAACGCCAATAGAATCCGCGCCCGCAGGGGTGACCGCGATGCCTTCGCGGCCCATTCAGATTCCCGTCTACCAGGAAGCCGAGGCAACACAGTTTGAAGTTGTACCAACTGCTGCCCCGCCCCTGGGTGACATTGATATCCCGCGTGAGGCAGGTTTGCAGGAGAGCGCTGAGGAAACCACTCGTAATACAGTAGCGGACCATCGCGATCCTGATCTGGTCCCGACCGCGCACCACATTCCCGCGCCACAGCCGCAAGAGGTCTCCGCAGCCAGTCATGCCGTGATAGAGATGCCGGCGGTTGCCGCGCAAGAAAGCTCTATTGCGGTGGAAGCGGCAGCGGAACCAGAATCTCAAGTGGTTGCAGTGCAACCTGAAGCATTCACTCCTGAGCCGCAGCCTTCACTTTCAGAAGCTGATTTTGAAGCCCGTGTCGCTGCGGCTATGGCCGCCTATGGACAGGCAGCGGAGAGCCGCGACACCGTTATCCACCAGCCAGTTGTCCAGGAAGCGACGGACTTTTCACCAGCAAGCGTTGAAGAGTACCATCCGGTCTCGGCGGTGAATGCGGAAACGGACGGGATGCAAAGCATGGCTGCAGAAGCTCCCACCGATTCAGAAAGCCAGCCTGCTCCGGAGATGGAGTCCATTGCACAGGAGATTGAGGCCTCATCTGTACCGATTGTTGCGAGTGCGGTTGCTGAAATTCCAGCAGAACCGGATACCGTAGCGCATACGGCAGCTGCAGGCGTGAGCCATAACTCGGTGATGGCCGGCGTTGAAGCGGAGCTTCCTTCCACGCTTGAGGCCGCGACGCAGGAGATCCAGGCAGCCACTCAAAGCACGAACACCTCCGGACATGAGCATGACAACATTGCGCAAGCGGTTCATCGCGTGATGGAGCGCATGAAGGAAAACCTGGTGGAAGAAATTGTTCGTGAATTGAAGAGTAAGAAGTAGTCTCTCCCCCTAGTTCAGGCACATATCGGAGCACCCCAACTCCGCTAGTGCGCCTATGTTTGCACGACCCCCAGGCTAATTGCTGGCATTCAATTCTTAGGCATTTACGAAAAAGAGAGATGAAATGCCAGAGTCAAGGTTTGCAGCAGAACAAGAGATGGTTTTCTGTGTTTAATACTGCAGGCCATTCGCATACAAAAGAAATTTTTCGCTTCGCAGGTACCAGCATTCGTTTTTGCACAAGGAGGAACAGATGCACCGCTTTATAGTGTTTGCGCTGTTTGCGTCAGCGATCACTCTATGGGGGACAGGGAGTAAGGCGCAAGCGCAAGAGATTCCGCCAGGTTCATATCAGCAGACCTGCAACAACATTTCGGTCGACCGGGGAACACTGTACGCCACCTGCCGGGACGAGGATGGCAACTGGAGAAACACCGAGCTGCGTGAATTCAGGCGCTGCTCCAGCGAGATC
>DASUBD010000161.1:0-7421 GCA_035763445.1 Candidatus Angelobacter sp. | reverse complement strand
GCATTCTTGTGAATCTCCACGGTTGACCAGGTCTTGTCAGCGGCGTGGCAGATGTTTTCCAGCGGACATTCAGCGCATTTCGGTTTTCGCGCGATGCACAGCGCGCGGCCATGGTGGATGATCTGGTGCGAAAACTCAATCCACTTCTCCTGCGGCAGCACTTTCATCAGGTCGCGTTCGATGTCTTTAGGGCCTTCGCTGCGGGTGAGTTCCAGCCGGCGTGAGATTCGCTGGACGTGCGTGTCCACCACCACGCCCACGGCTTTCTTGAACCACGTTCCGAGTACAACATTCGCTGTCTTCCGCGCCACGCCCGGAAGTGTCAAAAGTTCTTCCATCGTGTCCGGCACCTGGCCGTGGAACGTTTCCATCACGCCTTTCGCCGCCCCGACGAGCGATTTGGATTTGTTGCGAAAGAACCCGGTGGAGCGGATGTCCGGCTCAACTTGCTCCGGCTTCAGAGCGGCGAAGTGGCTGGGAGAAGGGTATTTCTTGAAAAGCACTGGGGTTACCATATTCACGCGAACGTCAGTGCATTGCGCAGAAAGAATGGTGGCCACCAGCAGCTCCCATGAGCTCTTGTGATGAAGCGCGCACGTCACGCCGGGATAGCGTTGGTCCAACCTCTTGAGGATTTCACTCACTCTCTCCAGCGCGACCGGGTTGTAGCCGTTCTTTGTCGTTTTTCCGGTTGATTTGCGTGCAGCAGGCTTTTGGGCCGCAACCTTGCGTGGCTTGCTTTGGGTGAGAGGCATAGCAGAAAATCTAAAGCACTGAGGCTTACAATCACAAGTCTGAGAGGACGGACGACGCAAAATGGCGACCACGACCAAGCCGGAGATTACCCCCACCAGCCGCGAACTTCATGGCGTTCCCATTACGCTTGAGGGTTCCAGCGTATTACACCAGATGTTCCGCTTCCGTTGGGCAGAGTGGCGCAAGCTGAAGGAGCCAGAACGTCACGAGATCGCATCAGAAGCTGCAACCGCGCTGGAAAAGATGGAGCATGACGTTAATGGCCAGAGCGCGCTTTTTTCTTTGCTGGCCAAGGGCGATCTTCTACTGGTCCACTTCCGCAGCAGTTTTGACCAGCTCAAGCAGGCGGAACTGGAACTGGCACGCTTGCGGCTGAGTGATTTTCTTGAGTTGACGAGCTCCTATCTCTCCGTGGTCGAGCTGGGTTTGTACGAGTCGTCAGTAAAGCTCTTTCGCACCTTGCGAGAGAAAGGAATTGAGCCCCATTCGCCAGAGTGGAATGCGGCGATTGAGGACACCATCAGACGCCAGACCGAAGCCATGCGGCCACGGCTGTTTCCGCAGATTCCGGCTTCACGCTACATCTGTTTCTATCCCATGGACCGCCGGCGCGGGGAAGACAAGAACTGGTACAGCCTGCCCATTGAAGAGCGCCAGCGGCAGATGGAAGAGCACGGTTTGGTAGGTCGCCGTTATGCCGGAACGGTGAAGCAGATCATCACGGGATCGATTGGCTTTGACGACTGGGAGTGGGGCGTGGACCTGTTTGCGGATGATCCACTGATTTTCAAGAAGCTGATCTACGAGATGCGCTTTGACGAAGTGAGCGCCGTATATGCGCTGTTTGGCAAGTTCTTTGTGGGGGTACGCGTGCCGGCCGGGAACTTGGAAGCCCTGTGCAAGGGTAAATTGCCACAGTGACTTAGGGCATTTGACCAGAGCGCACCGTGCTGTTTAGTCTCTCTTCATGGTCAAGCAGGTTCAGGCGGGGCAGATCTGGCGCAATGATGAGAACGGCGCAAATTTCCTTGTCACCAAGGTTTACAGCGAATTGTTCACCCAGTATGCCATGCTGCGCCCGGCCAACGTGAGCGCTCCCCAGGCCGAGAGCATTCGCGTCAAGGTCTCAAGACAAGATGAGGGCATGACCCTGCCCGGCTACACCTTCACCCAGGACTCGCAGGAGTTCTAAAGCGGAAAGCACCGCCACCCAATGACGGAAAAAATTGTTGCTGTACTGGCCGCGATCATCATCGGCGTGATCTCCAAGACCGGATATCTGGGCGTGATCATACTCATGGCCATTGAATCGGCGTGTATTCCGTTGCCGTCGGAAATCATCATGCCGTTTGCCGGGGCGCTTGCAGTTCCGGCTGTTGCCAGCTACCACAACACATCCTTGCTATCGTTGTACCTTGTCGCCATCGCCGGGGCCATCGGATGCAACGTCGGCTCGGTGATTGCCTACGAGATTGGCTGCTACGGTGGGCGTCCGCTGGTGGAAAAATATGGCCGGTATCTGTGGATCAGCCGCCATGATCTGGAAATGGCAGACAGGTTCTTTTTGAAATTCGGATCAGCAGCCGTATTCATTGCACGGTTGCTGCCGGTGATCAGGACGTTCATTGCCCTGCCTGCGGGCGTGGCGCGGATGCCGCGCTTAAGGTTCCATCTTTACACCTTCGCCGGATCGCTACCCTGGTGCTTTGTTCTTGCCTGGATTGGAATGAAACTGGGCGAGCAGTGGGACAAAGACCCTCGGCTGAAGCAATGGCTGCACCGGCTGGATGCTGTGATCATCGTGTTTTTATTGGCAGCCGTGTTCTGGTTTGTGCGCTCGCACTGGAAGAACAGGATGACGGCAGCAGCTTAATCTCAGGTTTACAAATGATGCAGCAATGCGAGAAGATAATGAGTTTGCACACAGGTCAAGGTTCGTCTGTAGAGCTCTGAGCCGCGGACAGCTCAGGGCGGCTCCTCATATTCTCATTCAGGATGGTTCTCAACTCGATGGCAGCAAAGTCGTCTTCTGAAAAGTCAGGAAAAGCACAAGGATCAGAAATCGCGCCTGCGCGCGGCAAATTAGGCATCATGATTCCCGGCATGGGCGCAGTTGCCACCACGTTCATGGCGGGCGTGGAAGCAGTGCGCAAGGGAATTGCCGAGCCGATTGGTTCGCTCACCCAGATGGGAACGATCCGCCTGGGAAAGCGCACTGACGCACGCTCTCCCAAGATCAAGGAATTTGTTCCGCTCGCGAATCTCAATGACCTGGTGTTCACCGGCTGGGACATTTTCGAAGAAGATGCGTACGAATCAGCGATGCATGCCGCAGTGCTGGAGAAGGATCTGCTCAACCAGATCAAGCCTTTTTTGAAGTCCATCCAGCCGCGCAAAGCGGTGTTTGATCGCAATTACGTCAAGAAGCTTGATGGCAAGCACGTAAAAAAGGGCAAGAGCAAGATGGATCTTGCCGAGCAATTGCGCGACGACATACGGGATTTCAAGAAGAAGTCCGGCGCAGACCGCCTGGTGATGATCTGGTGCGGCTCCACGGAGATCTTTCTGGAGCGCGGCGAGGTGCATTCGTCAGTGAAGGCATTTGAGAAGGGGCTGGCGAAGAATGACGAGAACATCGCTCCTTCAATGATTTACGCGTATGCGGCGCTTTCTGAGGGTATTCCCTTTGCGAATGGCGCTCCCAACCTGACGGTTGATATACCCGCAATGATGGAGCTTTCGCGAAAGAACAACGCTCCGATCGCCGGCAAGGATTTCAAGACCGGGCAGACGCTGATGAAAACCATTCTTGCGCCCGGCTTTAAAGCGCGCATGCTGGGCCTGAACGGATGGTTCTCAACCAACATTCTCGGCAACCGGGACGGTGAAGTGCTGGATGATCCCGGTTCGTTCAAGACCAAGGAAGAATCCAAACTTTCAGTGCTGGAGCAGATTCTTCAGCCGTCACTGTATCCGCAGCTTTACAAGGATTTTTATCACAAGGTCCGGATCAACTATTATCCGCCGCGCGGCGACAACAAAGAAGGCTGGGACAATATCGACATCTTCGGCTGGCTGGGCTATCCCATGCAGATCAAAGTCGATTTTCTGTGCCGCGATTCAATCCTGGCGGCGCCAATCGTGCTTGACCTGGTGTTGTTCCTGGATCTTGCTCAGCGTAGCGACGAACTGCGAGGGATTGGCATTCAGGAGTGGCTGAGTTTCTATCTAAAGTCGCCCATGACAGTTCCGGGCCTCTATCCGGAACATGATCTCTTCATCCAGTCGATGAAGCTTAAGAACACGCTGCGCCATCTGCGTGGCGAGCATTTAATTACGCATCTGGGCCTGGAATATTACGACTGAGGGAACACCACCCAGATACACGGCATCAGATTGTCTATGAAGCGTGGCTGGGCCAGGGTACTGCTTGTCACCGTCTTGCTCTGCTGCGTGCCTTCGCTGGCTGTAGAGGGCATGTTTCAGGGCAGAGTGGTGAATCCGCCTTACGTCGCCCGCCTGAAATCCGGCTGGATTTATGTCCAAGGCCGAAACCACAGCCTGCGCCGGGTGGAAGTGGCTCATGCGGTAATCGTTTTCGGGGAAGAGGTTCCAGCCAGCCAAAAGCGCAAATGCGATATGGAATGTCTGGAAGTGGGGCAAGAAGTGCGAGTCTATGCTGAACAGGACTCCCGGGGAGAGTGGCGGGCGACGCGGGTTGAGATTTTGCGTCTGGTGACCAACACCGCTTAATGACAAGTCCCGTCTTTACAGAAATTTACGGGCCATCAACAGGCTCTGCCGGATAACCAACTGAACAGAATTCCGCATCCAACCCATCACGGAGAAAATCCAAAAGGAAGAGCCAAGCCATGGTTCAGCGGTATAATGACGTTATTAAGAACCGCCACTGGATCGTTTCCGGCAGGAGTGTGCCAATGAAATTCCGTGCTTTGCTGCTAGCCTCCATCATGGGCCTGCTAAGCCTCTCTGTAGCAGTCGCGCAAGACGACAAACAACAAAACCCAACGTCGTCTCAGACCCAGGCACAGCCTGCGAGCGACCAGACCCAGCCTGTTGCGCAAGACCAGCCTGCCGCCGACCAGACCGATCAGGACCAGGCAAAAGATTCGAAGGACAAAAAAGACAAGAAAGACAAAAAGTATAAACACGATGGCAGCAAGGACGACGTGGACGCCATCGGAAACCGGCATGTAGGCGGGTTGGACTGGTATTCCACCGAGACAGATATCAAAATCGGCAAGACCTATGCTCAGCAAATTGAGCAGAGCATGAAGTTCATCACCGATCCGGTGGTCACAGAATATGTGAACCGCGTCGGGCAGAACCTGGTGAGGAACTCGGATGCCAAAGTGCCGTTCACAATCAAGGTGGTGGATTCCGACGAGATCAACGCGATGGCTTTGCCAGGCGGCTTCTTTTATGTGAATTCAGGCTTGATTCTTGCGGCCGATGACGAAGCCGAACTGGCTGGCGTGATGGCCCATGAAATTGCCCATGTAGCCCTGCGGCACGGAACCCGCGGCCAGACCCGGGCGGACATTGCAAATATCATGTCCATTCCGCTGATCTTTGTCGGGGGCGGAATCGGCTATGCGGCGCGGCAGGTGGCAGGAATCGGGTTGCCGATGACCTTCTTGAAGTTCTCCCGTGGCTTTGAAGCTGAAGCGGATTTCTTTGGCGTCCAATACATGTACAAGGCGGGCTACGATCCCAACGAATTTGTGAACTTCTTTGAAAAGGTCCAGGCGCAGGAAAAGAAGAAACCAGGCTCGCTGGCCAAGGCTTTTGCCACGCATCCGCAAACTCCTGACCGCATTCAGAAGACGCAGGAGGAAATTGCAACCATTCTGCCTCCTCGCGACCAGTACATTGAAACCACCTCTGAGTTCAACGACGTAAAGGCCCGTCTGGCCTCTATTGAGAACCGCCACAAAGTGGACGATCAGAATCCGAACAAACCCACTCTGCGGCGCACGGCGGACGGCAATGGGTCAAAGGATGGCGGCAAAAAGGATGATGATCGCCCGACTTTGCATCGCCGCGACAACAACTAAAAAGAAGTAAGATCAAGAATCAGGCGGCCTTGGGGCCGCCTTTTTGTTGACGTTCCAGGGCAGGTAAGAGTCGAAAGTCGGTTCCCGGAAATCTCAGCAGTGGTGGCCAGACGAGCCCCCCAAAAATCAAATGCCGCTCCGGTTGAACGGGCTGAAATGCACGTCCAAAGAGCGGCTCAAATGAAATTGAACAACAATCTGTGCGGGTCCGCAAAAGCGGCAGCAGGCGAATCATCCCAGGGACCCGGATTAAGTAGTTCGGTGTACCCAGCCTTTGTGCCAAATTACGCTGACTTTCCGTATGACTCAGCGGTCGCGCCCGCAGCGACGCCCTGAAATTCCTTAGGCACTGAGGTCAGGACTTTCATTTCGTGCCAGTCATAAGCGAATTCCTTACCGCAGTCGAGACATGCCACATAAGTTCCAGTCACGGAGGCCACCGGGGAAAGCCTCTGCCCTGGCTTTTTGGTAATGGGAAAGCTGAAGTTCTTGTGATGACACCCAAACAGCACATCGAATAGACTCGCCATAATTCACCACCCCATTCAAGGGACCTTGGAGACTTCCCGCCGAAGTTCTTAGCTTCTACTCAGGCGGAAGTGTACCATAGGACATGGCCAATAGTACATAAAAAGTCATGCGCCTATCGTACTCACCCCATTAGATTCAGAGCTGATGGAAAAGGTGGCAAGCAGAGTAGAAAAATTAGGGCTTTTGTCTTAAGCCATTGAAAATACTAGTGCTCGGGTGGGCACAACCAAATGGCGGAGTGGCCCCAAATGGCTTTAAACGTCCTTTTTGTGATGTTTGGAATTTCGGCACTTGCTCATGATGGCGTCGTGGAGGCGGGTTCGGAGGGGGTCAGGAAGCTCGTAAATCTGATTATCCCGATAGATTTCGATGGTCTTTTTGGTGGTGTTGAGAACCACATGGCATTCGTGGCACCAATGAAGGTGCTCATCCAGTTCAGCTTTGAGGCTCTCTGTAATCTTGCCGTCCAGGTAATCAGACAGCTCTTTCAAGAAATCGTTGCATTTCACTGGTGCCCGTCCCCGTCCCTCTTGGACTTGAAATATCTTGCCAGACGTTCCCGGAGTTGCAACCTGGCACGCAGGAGCCGTGATTTCACAGCCGGCACGCTCAGGTTCAGCATTTCTGCGGTTTCCTCCGTGGAAAGTCCTTCAACATCGCGTAACACAAACACCGTCCGAAAGCCCGGGGGCAGGCCCTGGATGGTCTTCTTAAGAATATCTCCCAATTCTGATTGCCCGTAAAGCTGCTCAGGATTGGGTGACCAGTCCGCTACTTCGCGCGGCATGGAACCTTCTTCAGTCTCCACGTCTTCATCAAGAGAGACAGTGCGGTCCGTGCGGCGCTTGCGCAGCTTCATCAACGCTTCATTTACGGCGATCCTGACCAGCCAGGTATAAAACTTTGAGTTCTCCTGGAACTGCTCAAGATTCTGGTACGCCTTAAGAAAGGCGTCCTGAACCACGTCCTGGGCGTCTTCCTCGTTGTGCGTGATGTGCTGCGCTATGCGAAAGATGTTGCGGTCATAGCGATTGACCAGCTGACTGAAGGCCTCCA
>DASUBD010000160.1:0-27274 GCA_035763445.1 Candidatus Angelobacter sp. | reverse complement strand
GCCGCCACCATCTCGCCGTAATACGTTCCTGTCTCCACCAGCACGCGCAGGCCAAAGCGCTCAGCATATTCGCGGACGGTGCGCTGCTTCAGCAAATGCGGAGACCGCACTGGCTCTCCCCGCAGTTTCCAGTACCAATAGTCCGGATAATGCCCTGCGGCCTTGTAGAGGCCGTAGAAAGGAGTACGCCGGAGAAATTTGCGAAAAGCCTTCATTCGTTGCCGATGTGGAGTCGATTCATCATTCGTCCGCCGCATTCAGGAACCATTCCGTGCGATCACGCTCCGATCACGGCAATGTGGCGATTCCTATAAACTGAATTGCAGCATAAGTTGGAGACAATCTCGTGTCAAACTCCAAACGCCGTTTCGCTTTTGTGCAGGTGGATGTTTTTACCTCGATCCCGCTGGAAGGGAACCAGCTTGCCGTGTTTCCTGATGCGCGCGGCATGAGCGATGCCGAGATGCAAGCCGTGGCCAGGGAGATGAACCTCTCAGAAACCACGTTCATCTTTCCTCGAGACATCATCACTGAACGGGAGCGCGGCGTTCGCGTCCGCATCTTCACTGTAGACGAAGAGCTGCCATTCGCCGGGCATCCGACGCTGGGGACTGCCATGGTGCTGCGCGGCGACACCGGCGCGGAAGAAATTGCCCTTGACCTGAACGTGGGCAGGATTCCTGTGCGCTTTTCCACCCAGGAAGGCCTGCCTTTTGGTCTGATGACCCAACGTGACCCGGAATTTGGGCAAACTCATGCCCGTGAAGACGTCGCTCGCGCTGCCGGACTCAGCCTTGATCAGATCGCCGCCGATGTTCCCATCCAAACCGTGAGCACAGGCAATGCCTTTGCCATCGTGCCGGTGAATTCTCTGGCCACGCTGCAGAACCTTTCACCGTCATGGACAACCATGGGCGCCTATCTCAACAGGACCGATGCTAAGTTCTTTTATTTTGTCTCGCGAGAGGCATTCAACCCTGAAGCAAAACTTCAAGCGCGCATGATCTTCTATAACGGAGAAGACCCCGCCACCGGCTCTGCGGCCGGGCCGTGCATTGCCTGGGCGGTGAAGCATGGTGTAATTCCTTCCGCGCAGCAGGTCTTACTGGAGCAGGGCGTGGAAATGAAGCGCCGTAGCCGAATCTTTGTGAGCGCAGAGCGCGAGAGTGACAAGATCGTCAACGTGCGCGTGGGTGGTCATGTGGTGGAAGTGGTGCGTGGAGAGATTTCTTTCTGAAGCGTGAAGCAGCAGAAGGTAGATTTTTCGCACTCTCCTGTCTCGATTCCTCTCTGAATGAACTCTCAGAAATTTTTTTTCGATGTTTGCATTCAGGGTACTTTACATCGTTTGCGTCTCCGCCTATGATGCGAAAACAGGTTCACGCTAAACGCAATTTTGTTTCACCAGCCAATCAAAAAATTCAGGATCAATTCGCCGCCGGTCAGCCCCCGTGCGCGCGAACCCGGTGAAAACACATGCGACCCAAAAAGACGATTCTCTGCGTTGATGACAATGAGCAGGCGCTTTCCATCCGCAAAGTAATGCTGGAGACCCGCGGCTATCGCGTAGTGACGTGCACCAACGGACAACAAGCCCTGGAAATTTTCCAGAATGGAGGCATTGACCTCCTGCTGAGTGATCTGATCATGCCAGGACTGGATGGCGCAGACCTGGTGAAAAAAATCAAAGAGATCTCTCCTGAGACTCCGGCCATTCTCTTCTCCGGCAAAATCAAGGTGTATGACAGGGATACGCAGGCGGACGTTTTTCTTCCCAAGGGAATGTACGTGCCGGTCGAACTGCTGGAGCGAATCCGCATCTTACTTATCAAGAAGCGCGGGCCCAAAAGGTCAGTTGCTCCTGCTGCACCGCCGCTGCGGATTGCCGTTTAAGTCGCAGCAGCGCTCAATGTCGTACTTTGCCGCAGGGTGAGTCTCCTCGCAGGACTTCGTGCTCTGGTAAGATCAAACCCGTGGCGAAGATCATCCAGGCAGAGAACGTAAGCAAGGTCTATCACATAGGCAAGGTGGATGTGCGTGCCGTGGACGGTGTGAGCCTGTCCGTGGCGCCGCGGGAGTTCGTCAGCATAGTGGGGCCTTCCGGCAGTGGCAAGTCCACGTTGTTTTATATCCTCGGCGGGCTGACGCAGGCCACCGAAGGGCGGGTATTGATTGACGGCACGGACTTCAGCGCCCTCTCTGATGCGCAGCGCACCGCAATGCGCAAGAGCAAGATAGGCTTCGTTTTCCAGAAATTCAATCTCCTGCCCACGCTCACCGCCCGCGACAACATTGAGATTGCGCGCGAAATTTCAGGACGCAACGGTAATGATCCCGAATTCTTCAAACAGGTCACGGAGATGCTTGGAGTCGCGGGGCGCCTGCAACACCGGCCCTCTGAGATGTCCGGCGGAGAACAGCAGCGGGTTGCGCTGGCTCGGGCCATCATCAATCGCCCGGCCATCATTCTGGCCGACGAGCCCACCGGCAACCTGGATTCAAAGAACTCTGACATTGTCCTGAAGATGTTGCGCGAGGCGAACCAGAAATTCGGCCAGACCGTACTGATGATCACCCATAACCCTGAAGCGGCGGAAATCGGCGACCGTATCATTCACATGCGCGACGGGCACATCGTTACGGCTGACCAGGACCCGCAATGGGTGAAGCGTTGACCGCTTTGCTGGCTCTCCTGATGTCCCCTGAGTACCCTCTGCAACGCAACTCTCTGCGCGGATTTTAAAGCCCTTTCTGTTATGATTTTTATCTAGGACTACACTCAATTGCCGAGTCAAAAGCAACTCAGGTGGTCTGAACTCCGCGTCGGAATAACCGTAGTTGTCGCTTCGGTCGTCCTCGCCATTCTGATTTTTCTCATGAGTGGGACAGGCGGCTTTCTCACCCGCAAAATTACCCTGGTTACTTATTTTGACAATGCTGAAGGTTTGCGCGATGGCGAGCCGGTGGACCTTCAGGGTGTTCCCATTGGCAACGTCACCACCGTTCGAGTGGTGCCTGACCGGCCTAAAACTCCGGTCAAAGTCACCATGAAGATCCAGAGCAATTTTGCGCCGATGGTCCACAAAGACAGCACTGCCACCGTGGAAACGGCGGGAGTGCTGGGCGAATCGTTTGTCGATATCCAGAATCAGGACCCGCCCAGACTGCCTCCCGTTCAGGATGGTGACGAGCTGCCCCATGAAAATGCTCCCGGCATTTCAGACGTGGTTCGCAGCAGCCAGGGCACCCTGGTCAATCTGGACAAGCTGGTCAAACGATTTGACCGCATTGTCTCTGAAATTGAAAGCGGCAAGGGCACGCTGCACGGAGTGATCTACGATCCAACGCTGATCAACAAGATCAATGCCCTGGTGAATCAAGTGCAGGAACTGGTGGCGGACGTCAGCAACGGCAAGGGAACCATTGGCAAATTCTTTGCAGACGATACTTTCTACCGCAAAGCCAATGATGCCGTAGATAAGCTTGACCGGATCGTAGATGACATCAACAACGGACAGGGAACCGCCGGGAAATTAATTAAAGACGAAACGCTTTACAAGAATCTGAACGACACTGTTACCAAGGCCAACAAGATGATGGACGATATCAACGCCGGCAAGGGCGCGTTAGGCATGGTGGCCAAGGATGAGGAGTTTGCCCGCAAGCTGCGCAACACCCTGGACAAAGTTTCACGCATGGCGGACCAGTTGGAAGCCGGGCAGGGCACCGCGGGAAAGTTCCTGAAAGATCCCTCCATGTACAACAATACGGATCAGCTGCTGCTGGAGACGCGTACCCTGGTCAAGGCCATCCGCGAGAATCCAAAAAAATATCTGACCATTCGCTTCCGCATCTTCTGATCGCCGGATTCTTGTTTCAAAAGCACCTGCGGCCACAAAAAGGATTGCGCGGCAGTGTCTTAGGTATCCACGCAAGCCAGTCTGCGTCTACAATGATGGGTTTGTCTGCTGACTCCATCTTTGCAGAATGAACACTCATTTTCCTTCCTTCATTGAGGCTTAGCATATGCGCAAACTCCTGATGATCGTTTCCGTCTGTCTGGCCGCCAGTCTGTCCATTGCCCAGAATGCCGGCAAGAAAGCGGCTCCCAAGGTGCGCGCCGGCAGCGATCAAATGAAACAGATTCCAACCTTCGACTCCGCAGCGCTGGATAAGAGCGCCGATCCCTGCGTGGATTTCTACCAGTTCTCCTGTGGCGGCTGGTTGAAGAGCAATCCCATTCCGCCGGACCAGGCAAGCTGGGGCCGCTTCAATGAGCTTGCTGAGCGAAATCGCACCATCCTGCGCGAGATTCTGGAGAACGCCGTGAGCGCGAAAACGCGTGATGCCGACGAGCAGAAGATTGGCGATTACTATGCGAGCTGCATGGACGAGGATGCCATTAACGCCAAAGGAACAGCCGTCCTCAAGCCTATTTTTGACCGCATCGACGCCGTAAAGGACAAGAATGAACTCTCCGAGTTGCTCGCCTACCTGCATCGCAGGGGATTCAATGTGTTTTTCAGCTTTGGTTCCAGCCCGGATTTCAAGAATGCTAAAGAAGTGATTGCTGAGGCAGACCAGGGCGGTCTCTCATTGCCTGATCGCGATTACTACCTGAAGACTGATGCCAAGTCAGAAGAGCTCAGGAAGCAGTTTGTCCAGCACGTGACCAACACGTTCAAGTTGCTGGGCGACTCGCCGGAGAAGGCCGCGCAGGAAGCCACGGTTGTGATGAATATTGAGACGGCGCTCGCCAAAGGGTCCATGGACCGGGTGGACCGCCGCGATCCGGAAAAGATTTACCACAAAATTTCAGAACAGGATTGGCAGGCGCTCGCGCCCTCGGTTTCTTTCACGCAATATGTAACCGGCATCCAGTCTCCCACTTTTTCCAGCTTGAACGTGGTTGCTCCGGATTTCTTCAAGGCCCTGAATTCCGAGCTGAGCAGCGCCAGCCTGGATGATCTAAAAACCTACATGCGCTGGCATGTTGTGAGCGAGCAGTCAGAGTATCTGCCGGAGGCAATTGACAAGGAGCACTTTGACTTCTACGGCAGAATCCTTACCGGCGCCAAAGAGCAGCGCGCCCGCTGGAAGCGCTGCACTGCCGCAGCGGACGCCGACCTTGGCGAGGCGCTGGGAAAGGTATATGTCAAAAAGAACTTTCCGCCTGAGGCCAAGGCTCGCACGCTCGCCATGGTAAAAGAGCTGGAAGCCGCTCTGAGCAAAGACATTCAGGGCCTTGACTGGATGACGGAAGCTACCAAAAAACAGGCGTTGATCAAGCTTCAGGCCATCCAGAACAAGATCGGCTATCCCAACAAATGGCGTGACTATTCTGCGCTGAAAATCGTGAAAGGTGATGCCCTGGGGAATTCACTGCGGTCGAATGAATTTGAATTTAACCGGCAGGTGCAGAAAATCGGCAAGCCTTTTGACAAATCGGAATGGCTCATGACCCCGCCCACGGTCAACGCCTACTACCAGTCCAGCGAAAATGACATCAACTTTCCCGCCGGCATTCTGCAGCCTCCGTTCTATGACTTCAAGGCTGATGACGCCGTGAACTTCGGTGGGATTGGAGCCGTCATCGGTCATGAACTGACACATGGCTTTGACGATGAAGGCCGGCAGTTTGACGCTGAAGGCAATCTGCACGACTGGTGGACTGAACAGGACGGCAAAGCCTTTGAGCAGCGCGCCCAGTGCCTGGTGGACGAGTACAACGGGTTTGTCGCTGTGGATGACGTGCACGAAAACGGCAAGCTCACGCTGGGCGAAAACACAGCCGACAACGGCGGGCTGCGGATTGCCCTGATGGCATTGCTGGCCTCCATGAGCCACGATGCCCGCGTTCCTTCCAGGCTGGATGGCTATACGCCGGAGCAGCGCCTCTTCATTGGCTGGGGGCAGATCTGGTGTGAAAACCAGAGACCAGAAGCGGAGCGCCTGCAAGCTCTCACCAATGAACATTCGCTGGGGCAGTTCAGGGCCAATGGTGTGGTCAGCAATATGCCGGAATTCCAGAAAGCCTGGGGCTGCAAAGCCGGCCAGCCCATGGTCCGCCAGAACGCCTGCCGGGTCTGGTGAAACCCGGAGGGACCAGGTTCATTGGGGCGGACAGATGCAATTACCTGTCCGCCTTAAGTTTTGGTTCCCGGCCGCCATAGATATTTAACAAAAATAAGCAACAAGTATTTTGATGTCGAAATATAATAAGCCTCTCAAATCGCCACCATTGAATCTTTCCTGCCCGTGCGGCATCAAAAGAAAGCGCACTGATTGAAGCGCAGAAAGTGGGAAGCACATGTCACTCCGCCCAGTGAAAGAGATCATTCAAACCAAGCCAACGATTGAAGGCGCGGGCGTCAGGCTGCAGAGGGCCTTCGGCTTTGGCAAGACGAAGGAGTTCGATCCGTTTCTGCTGCTGGACGACTTTCGCAATGAGAACCCGGAGGACTATCTTGCAGGCTTTCCCTGGCATCCTCATCGCGGCATTGAGACGATCACCTACGTCCTGGCCGGATCCGTGGAGCACGGAGACAGTCTTGGCAATAAGGGCAAGATGACGGCCGGGGACGTTCAATGGATGACCGCAGGCAGCGGCATTCTCCACCAGGAGATGCCCAAAGGCGATGCCCGTGGCCGCATGCATGGATTTCAGCTCTGGGCCAACCTGCCGTCGCACCTCAAGATGACCGATCCGAGGTATCAGGACATTCCTTCGAGCGCCATTCCGGAAATCACGGACGATGACGGCACCACGGTGCGCGTTATCTGTGGAGAGTTCTGGGGCAAAAGAGGTCCAGTGGAAGGCGTAGCGGCTGATCCCAACTACCTCGATATTGCGATCCCCGCCGGCAAGCGCAAGCGGCTCAAGGTGGAGACCACGCGAAATGCGTTTGCATATGTTTTCGCCGGCTCAGGCACGTTTCGTGATTCGTCTGATCCGAAGGCTGTGCTCACGGAGCAGGCGGCTGATCCCAACGCTCCCGCCCGCTACGATGCCAGCAACCATTCACTGGTGCTTTTTGATCGCGGCGATGAGATTGTGGTTCAAGCGGGAAATGAAGGCATCCGCTTCCTGCTGGTCTCAGGCAAGCCGATTGAGGAGCCGGTGGCATGGTACGGGCCCATCGTGATGAATACTTCAGACGAACTGCGCAAGGCAGTGGCTGAATTGCAGGACGGAACATTCATCAAGCATCGGTAAATGTTAACGGCACTGAAGCTCCTGAAGGGCACGGCATCAGCCGTGCCTTTCAGGCGTCTGTCCCGGTATCTCTTCTAATCGGACGCAGATCTTCAACACCGTTTCACCTCCACTGCTTTCTTCCTGTAAACTAGCGCGTCGAAAGAAAAGCAGCTCATTCACTTAAGATTATTCCCGCCTGACCGGAGGAACGATGAGGAAGTCCCTGATTGTCTTGTTTGTCGCTGTCGTACTTTTTGTTTCATCAGCCACCGCGCAGAATCCTCCGGCCACGCAGCCGGCGCAGGCGGAGAAGCCGGGTGTTGCCAATCCCGTGCTCAACGTGGATGAGAAGCCGCTTGCCGAGCTTCCTTACACGCCCAGTCTGGATGTCCCTTCCATGGACAAGTCTGCAGATCCCTGCGTGGATTTTTACCAGTACTCCTGCGGCGGCTGGATGAAAAACAGTCCCATTCCTCCCGATCAGGCAGCATGGAGTGTCTACGGCAAACTGCACCAGGACAATCTCCGGTTCCTGTGGGGCATTCTGGACGACCTCTCCGGGAAGACGACCGCTCGCACATCCAATCAGCAGAAGATTGGAGATTTTTTTGGCGCCTGCATGAATGAGCCCGCAGTGGAGAAACTTGGCGCTGCTCCGCTTAAGCCTGCCCTCGATGAAATTGGTGCCATTAAAACAAAGAAGCAGTTGGCTGCGCTGCTGGCGCGTGAACACCTCAACAACGCCACCAGAGGGCTTCTGTTCAGCTTTGGCTCTGACCAGGATTTTGCCAATTCCAGTGATGTCATCGCCTTTGCCACAGCCGGCGGATTGGGCCTGCCTGACCGTGATTACTACATCAAGACTGATGCCAAGTCACAACAGATCCGGCAGAAGTACCTGGAGCACATCCAGAAGATGATGGAGCTTTTGGGAGACAAGCCAGCAGCGGCCCAGCAGGAAGCCGCGACCATCATGAAAATCGAAACCGCTCTGGCAAATGCGTCTTTAACCAGGGTACAGCGCCGGGATCCGCATAACCTGTTTCATAAGATGGGCCGCGCGCAGTTGCAGGAGCTTACGCCGGATTTCGACTGGAGCACTTACTTAAAAGACGTCAACCTTCCCAAAGTTGATACCTTGAACGTAACTGAGCCGAAGTTTTATCAGGCAGTGAATGAGCAGATCCGGAATAACAGCCTTGATGACCTCAAGACTTATCTTCGCTGGCATGTGGCGGCCGCGAATGCGAATTACCTTTCCTCAAAATTCGTGAATGAGAGTTTTGATTTCAATCTCCGCACGCTGCGCGGCGTGCAGCAGATTCAGCCACGCTGGAAGCGCTGCGTGGGTCTGGTGGACAGGCTGCTGGGAGAAGCTCTGGGACAGGAATTTGTGAACCGTGCCTTCAGCCAGGACATGAAGAGGCGCACGGTGGAGATGACACAGCAGATAGAAAAAGCCATGGAGCAGGACATTGAGCAGCTTACATGGATGGGGCCGGAAACCAAGAAGCAGGCGTTGCTTAAGCTGCATTCCGTGGTGAACAAAGTCGGCTACCCGGATAAGTGGCGCGACTATAGTTCCGTGCAGATCCGCCCAGACGACTTCCTGGGCAACGTGCAGCGTGCTGTAGCCTTTGAATCTCACCGCGATCTGAACAAGATTGGCCGGCCGCTTGACCGCGGCGAATGGGGCATGACGCCGCCCACAGTCAACGCTTACTACAATCCACAGATGAACGACATTAACTTCCCGGCTGGCGTGCTGGAGCCTCCGCTGTATGACGTTAAAGAAGATGACGCCCCCAATTACGGAAATACCGGCTCAACTATCGGGCATGAGTTGACCCACGGCTTTGACGATGAGGGCCGGCAGTTTGATGCCAAGGGCAATCTGCGCGACTGGTGGACCAAGGAAGACTCTGAGCAGTTTGAGAAGAGGGCGCAGTGCGTGGTTGATCAGTACGCGAACTACGTGGTGGTTGACGACATCAAAATCAACAGCAAGTTGACGGAAGGAGAAGATGTGGCTGACCTGGGCGGCACCATCCTTGCTTATATAGCCTGGAAGGAAGCCACCAAGGGCCAGCAACTTGAAAACCGGGACGGTTTCACGCCTGATCAGAGGTTTTTCATCGGCCTTGCTCAGTGGGCTTGTGAAAATAATCGCCCGGAAAACCAGCGCGTCAACGCCATTACAGATCCCCATTCACCCGGCAAGTACAGGATCAACGGTGTGGTGGTAAATATGCCGGAGTTCCAGCAGGCCTTCAGCTGCAAGGCAGGTCAACCCATGGTGCGGGAAAATCGTTGCCGCGTCTGGTGAAGACGCGCTCCAGGAACCTATAACACCTGAGAGCGCTGTCCTCGGAGCGCAGGCTCCATCTGCTAAACTCATTCGTTTGGCCGGAAAGAGGAGAAAGATGGAGATCAAGACAGTAGGTGTGATAGGTGCGGGCACCATGGGCAACGGGATTGCACACGTGATGGCGCGGTCAGGCTTTCACGTGGTGCTGGTGGAAGCGCAGCAGGCGGCGCTGGACCGCGGGCTGCAGGCCATCAATAAGAACCTGGAGCGGGAGGTCGGGAAAAACAAGATTACGGCCCAGGAGCGTGAATCCGCGCTCAAACGGATTGACGCTGTTTTGGATCGCCGCGCCGTTAGCAAGTGCGACTTTGTAATTGAAGCAGCCTTTGAAAAATTTGAGATCAAGCAGGAAATCTTTCGCGATCTTGATCAGTTCTGCCGCCCGGATGTGATCCTCTCCTCCAACACCTCATCCATCTCCATCACAAAAATTGCTGCACAGACCAAACGGCCAGACAAGGTGATCGGGATGCACTTCTTCAATCCTGTCCCCATGATGAAGCTGGTTGAAGTGATTCGAGGCATCGCAACATCCGATGCAACGCTTGCGGCCACGCGCGAGCTGGCCGTCAAGGTTGATAAGACGCCAGTAGAGGTAAACGATGCGCCGGGTTTCGTTTCCAATCGTGTACTCATGCCTCTCATCAATGAGGCGATTTTCTCCGTAATGGAAGGAGTGGCAACACCCGAGTCGGTTGACGAAGTTTTCAAACTTGGCATGGCCCATCCCATGGGACCTCTCACGCTGGCGGATTTTATCGGTCTGGATGTCTGCCTGGACATCATGCGTGTGCTGCACAATGGCCTGGGCGATCCCAAATATCGTCCATGCCCGCTCTTAATCAAAATGGTGGATGCCGGTTGGTTGGGCAGAAAAAGCGGACGCGGCTTTTATAAGTACTAGCCTATTGGGCAAATAGCACACGCTGGCAAAACTTTTTGTGTTCTGGCCGGATTTGGGATGACAAACATGCGGTTAAAATCGTCTACGATGTAGATTGTTATTTCGTCGCGGTTGCGCCGGAACGGAAAGACATCCCCTTGGAATATAGCCGTGGTACAGAGACCATCCTTCTGGTGGAGGATGAGGAGCCTCTGCGAAAGGTCGTCATCGAGCTCCTTACGCAGATCGGGTACAACGTGCTATCTGCCTCGAACGCCAAAGAGGCAATGCATGTTGCGGCAACCTGTCCGGGAAAAATCCACCTCCTCATAACCGACGTTCTGATGCCGGAAATTGATGGACCCGAACTGGCTAAGACTTTATGCGCCGCACGTCCCGACCTTAAGGTGATCTACATCTCCGGGTACACAGATAAATGTCTGGCTCCTGAAGGTGTTCTTGCACCGGGGACCGTTCTGGTCAACAAGCCTTTTTCCGTGCGTCTGCTTTCAGCCAAAATGCGAGAAGTTCTGGACCGCTAGCCTTCCTGGCTGTGTTCTGCTGACCACATCCCGAGTTCCATCTGACACGACTTTCAAATGCCAGTCGTGGCGATAACCCCGTGAATTCAATGCGTTTGCCTTGGGCCCGCTGTGTGCATTAGACCCACAGCGAAAGGCGGTGACGAAATGCAGCTGTTGCGAAGAGTAACGCTTGAGGCAGGCAGTGCGGAAATTGCACAGGAAGTGTCCGGAGGACTTCAAGATGAAGGCAAATGGTTCATTCTGTGGGCAGGCGTATGGATTATCGCGCTGGCTGTGCTTCTTCCTGCGCTGATGTGATCAAGACTTCCGTTCGGGGTTCGCGTTTGCTGTGGTGCTCGAGCGTCCGGCAAGCAGGGATGACACTACGTCATTCAGCACGCGAGGGTCGAGAGGATGTACCAGAAAGCGATCAGCACCGGCGTCACGAGCGGCTGCTTTACCCTGTTCTCCCACATACGCTGACACCTGCAAAACAGGAATATCCCTGGTTAGTGGATCCTGTTTGATGCGGCGGCAGACCTCATAACCCGGAATGTCGGGCAGGCGCATATCCAGAATCACGAGATCAGGAGAGGACTTGACCTTTTCCAGGGCTTCAAAACCGGTGGCGCACGCTTCTACAACCCAGTCAGGATTACGCAAGCTGCGCAGCATGACATAACGGTTCTGCTCGTTATCATCCACAACCAGAATTCGATATGGCACCCGTCTACCTCCTTTCAGGAGTTCCGCGGCTCTGCAATGCCGAGGCGCGCCAGGGACTGCAACAATAGTTCAGGAGCGAGCGTGCTGGCTATATCTGCCTTGGATATCAGTCCTGCGTGCATTTTTTCAAGTTGCTGTTTGTCCTGATGGGTCAAGCTCTTGGAAGTGCACACAATGACCGGCAAGTCACGCGTGTCTTCGCTGGCCCGGAGCCTTTGTAACACCTCAAAGCCATCCATGCCGGGCATCAGGAGATCCAGAATCATGGCATCCGGCTGCTCGCGTGAAACTGCGTCCAGAGCTTCCTGCCCGCTGTGGGCCTCCAGGAGAGACAGCCAGGGCCTGTCCAGCAGTTCCCGCAGGATGTAGAGCGAAATGTCATTGTCTTCCACCAGCAGCAGCTTGCAAGGCCGTTGCCGGTTCATAAGACGGCGCAGTTCCGGCAGGATGTTCTCATCCAGAGCGGTTGAAACGAACAGGTCCGCGCCCAGCGACTGGGCGGCAGGTTCCTGCTCAGGAGAGCCAGCCGCAATGAGCCAGCAATGCTTCGCGCCGTCGTTCTCCGGATGAAATGCGCCTGCTACCGCTTGAAACACGGTTTCCGCCGGGCCTGTTTCGCACAGGACAGCCACAGGGGCGTTGCGTTCCAGCCAGCGAAGAGCGGCGTGCGGCTCTTCAGCATAGATCAGTTGGAACTCTGACGTGCGAAAGAAAGTTTCCAGACGGGCGAAGACCTCTGGGTTGTGGTGAACCAGCAAAACTACCGGCCGGTGGAACTCAGGAGCTGGGGCTTCCGTGGCGGCAGGTTGGACCTCGCTCATGTCTCCACGATAGATGACGGGGATTTCTGCAAAAAACGTCGAGCCTTGACCGATCTGGCTCTTTACCCCGACTTTGCCTCCCAGCAGTTGAGCCAGGCTCCGGCATAACGGCAATCCCAGTCCGGTACCCTTATATTGTGCCTGAAGAGGATTTTCGAGCTGAGTGAACTCCTCAAAAATGCTTTCATGGTGCTCAGGAGCAATGCCGATTCCTGTGTCCTTCACGCTGAAAACGATTTTGTCGTTGTTCTTTGCGGCGGAGACGCGGACTTCACCCTGTGGGGTGAACTTGATGGCGTTCGAGATGAAGTTTCTCAGAATCTGGGAGACCTTGCCTTCATCGCTGCGCAAAGCCGGCAATTGGTCAGCGTTTTCAAAAACAAGATCTACTGACACATTGTCGGCGAGCAGAGGCTTGAGCATGCCTTTCAAAGCGCTAAAGAGTTCAGCAACGGTGAAGGTCTTCACCCGGATTTTCACCTTGCCCGCTTCCACTTTGGCGATGTCCAGAAGATCATTCACCAGGTCAGATAACGCGCGCGCGGATTTGGCGATGAACTCCACCTGTTTTTCCTGCTCTTCCGTCAGCTGTCCGTCCAGACGGTCCAGCAGCATGCGGCTGAGGGAGATAATGGAGTTCAGCGGTGTGCGGAATTCGTGCGAGATGTTGGAGATGAAATTGGTCTTCAGCTCGGAAGCGCGGCGCAGATAGTCGGCACGCTCATCCAGCTCAGCGTAGAGCGCAACCACACCGCGGTTCGTGTCTTCCAGCTCGCGATTCAGTATGGCCAGCTCTTCCTGGCGGGCGCGCAGCTCCTGGAAAGTCTTCAGCAGCTCCCGATTTTGTCTTTCAATCTCTTCGTAAGGACTCTCTGCGGGCCGTTTCTCAATGGTTGCGGCAATCTTCTCTGCGCGCGACTTTGTCACCGCCGTAACGGTGCTCGGCAGAGTTTTGTTCATTCGCACCACTGTCCCCGACGGAGCGCTCAAGATGTCGAAGCCGTCCATGAGACGCCGGGTTCCGAGAATCCCCAGCCCCATACCGGTGCGCGAGCGGTAGCGACCCTCCATGATCTCGTCCAGGTTGGGAATGCCGGGGCCGTGATCAGAAACCACGACTTGCAGCCTTTGCGGATTGTCCTCCGTTACCTCAAATTCCACCTTTCCCTGCCGGGCGTAACGGAATGCGTTGCGGGCCATTTCAGAGGTGGCTGTCGCCAGCCGGATCTGCTCCTGGTTGTCAAAGCCGAGCATGGCGCCGATTTCGCGCGCGCGCTGCCGCGACTGGACAACGTCACGTTCATTGCGCAACGGAATGGAGGAGAGCAGTGAACTCATAACGCAGTACTTCTATTTTTTACCACCACCACACCGGCATCGTCTCGTTCGCGCCGGAAGTCGCGAAACAGTACTCCGGCTATGAGGGCCGGATTGCGTGCCATCAACCCGGGATATTGAGTAAGGTCCCAGCGGGTCTGCAATCCATCAGAGTGCATAACCAGGATTCCATCGCGCGGCCATTCCACCTTGAACTCCTGAATTCGAGCCATCACATGGCCCAGTGTTCCGCTGTGAGAAACCAGGTTCCGGCTGAGCGCCCTGCTGATGACCACAGCGCTGATATTGCCAATCCCGGCAAAGGTCAATGTTCCTGAGAGCGGCCGAATTTCCGCTACCGCTGCCGCTGCGCCGCGGGTCTTCTTGAGCGAATCATGCATGCGCGCCAGAATCTCTCGCGGAGGTTCAGTCACGTACTTTTGAAAGATGTTCACAGCCTCTTCGGCTGCCTCGGCAGCATGGAGTCCATGCCCCAGCCCGTCAACCATGGTCACTGCCATACGATCTTCGGACTGAACCCAGGAGGCGGCATCGCCGCAAACCCGCTCGCCGCGGATGGGAACCGTAAAAGCGGCGGCATCCAGCACAGGAAGGTGCTGCATGGGATGTTCCGCAACCTCTGCCAGGACCGCGGTTCCTTTGATGCTGGAAAATATCTCAAAGACGTTTGCCAGGCGCTGGATAGCGCCCATGCCGGTACCGGGAGTTCCGCCCGTGGAATAGCCGTCTTTCATGGCGCGGGGGATGTCAGTGATTCCTGATCCGCTGTCGAGAGCAAGAATCTGCATTCGCGGCTGGTTGTGATCTTTGTATCCGGCGAGCATGAGATAGCCGCCTTTTCCATGCACCACTGCATTCCGCGCGGCTTCAGTAACGATGATTGCGGCCTCTCCCAGCTTGACATCACTCAAATTGAGAGAGCTTCCAACCTGCTGAACGAGGCGGCGGGCCTCACTGACAGATGTGAGATCAGAAAGAGAGACTGCGTGACAGAAAGACATCATTTCCAGCGGACCACAGTAACGTGTGTGCCCTGGCCGGGCTGAGATTGAATATCAAAATCGTTGACCAGCCTCTTGCTCCCTCCCAGGCCCAGGCCCATTCCGCTGCCGGTGGTAAAGCCATCGCGCAGTGCCGCCTGAATGTCTGGGATGCCGGGACCGCGGTCCTCAAAGGTCAGTTGCAAGCCCGTCCTGGCAAGATTTTCCACAACATCGATCACCATGTGGCCGCCTTTTCCGTGATCAAGGGTGTTGCGCGCCAGCTCGCTTGCAGCGGTAACCAGCTTGGTCTGATCCACCAGAGTGAACCTGAGTTCCTGCGCCCATTGGCGGACCTTCTGGCGGGCCAGCACTACATCCGACGAATTCTGGATGGCAACGGTCTCACGCTTGAGAGATTTCATCTTCCGCTTCCGGGCGGAAATTGCCCCGCAGTTCGTAGAGCAGTTCCATTCCTGACTCCACGTTGAGCGCAGTGCGGACGCCGGATAATGACATGCCGAGTTCCACAAGAGTGATGGCCACAGCCGGCTGCATGCCGACGACTACAGTCTCTGCGTCCAATACTCGCGCCATGGCGGCGATGTTTGCCAGCATCCTGCCAATGAATGAATCCACGATTTCCAGAGTGGAAATGTCAATCAACACGCCCGTGGAGCCCCACTCGGCAATTCGTTGAGTGAGATCATCCTGGAGTTGAAGCGCCAGGCGGTCATGCATGTCCACCTGGATTGTGACCAGCAGAAAGCTGCCCATGCGGAGGATGGGAATGCGTTCCATTTACTCCCCCCTGGGTGTTTCAGTCTTTTTGGGCGCTGCAACTGGAGCAACTCCATTGCTGTTACGGACAACGCTGCGACCGCTTTTTTGCAGGGCAAGAGCAAATGCATCCGCCAGCTTGGCTTTGGTGGTGATCTGGCCGAGGTCAATGCCCAGGTGAACAATGGTCTGGGCAATTTGCGGGCGGACTCCGCTGATGATGCACTCGGCGCCCATGAGGCGCGCGGCCGTCACGGTCTTGAGCAGATGCTGGGCCACAAGCGTGTCTACCGTGGGCACTCCCGTGATATCGATAATGGCGACACGGGAATTCGTCTGCACGATGGCGCCAAGCAGATTTTCCATGATGACCTGAGTGCGGGCCGAGTCAAGCGTGCCAATAATGGGAAGAGCCAGGATGCCTTCCCAGAGCTTTACCACCGGGGTGGACAGCTCCATCATCTCCTGCTGCTGCCGGACAATGAGCTGCTCCCGCGTGACCAGAAACGCATCCGTGGTGATCAGAGCAAGCTTGTCAATCAGCAGCGTGGTATTCCACAACTCATCAAACATTGCGTCGGGGGAGCTGGACAATTCCTTGCGCACCGATTGGAAGAGAGGCTGCTTGAGAGACAGAACGAACGTGGCAGTTTCAGAGGGCTTGAAGCCCTGGGACGCACGGGTGGCGGAGATGGATGTGAGCAATTCCCGCGCATGGTTCCAGGCCTTGCCGTCAAGGTGGGAAACATCTCCGGATTCCGCGCCTTCCGCAATGGAGGCAAGCAATTCCCGGCCCTGAATCTGAAACTCCTTGTCACTCATGAGATCCGTGCGGCGCACGGCATTACTGACTTCCTTAAGCCATGAGGACCGTATCTGATCTTCGTGCCGCCTGATAATTTCCGGCAACTTGCTCATTCCAGCCTCCGCCGTCATGCTACGTTGCAAATGACGCATTATAGATGTTTTGTGGATGTCGCCGCAGGAGTGGCGATGGTTGCTGAAAATCAACCGACTTCGGCTTGTCCGCCGCCAGACTCTGTAGAGATGCTTCAGGAAGGCCGGGGTTGCTACTCCTGCGTCGCCTCACTTGGCTGAGGCGCGTATTCCCGCAAGGCTTTTTCCAACTCGTCAGGGCCAGCCCACTTGGGCACGACATCTACGCCAAAATAACGGCAGAGTTGCTGCTCGGTTTCGCCCATGACTGTCCAAACCACAATCCGGGTGTCTTTCATGCTGTCTTTGTTTGATTTCCAGTAGCGAAGAATTTCAAAGCCGCTTTCCTGAGTAAAGGAGAGATCAAGAAGGATCAAGCTGGGAAGCGGTTTTCTCCCATCCACACCATCCTGCAGAGTTACCAGCGCCCTGGGAACATCGTTGGCAGCATCAATCTCTTTGAATCCAAGCTTTTCCAGGATGGCCGCCGACTGGCGCAGATCAGACTTGGTGTCTTCAATAATAAGCGCGCGACTCATGACTAACCGGGACCTCCTTCTTTCGCAAAATGCATTTATGGAACCAAAATGCACTGGTGTGAAGTGCTGGTATTTCAGCAGAAATATTGTTCCGGAGTGCTGATTTTATGTGGCTTCGCCCGGGAAATTCAAGTAATGCGGGTGCGCCAAGAACAGAAATAACGTTTTTTTTTCAACCAGAGTTCCCACAATCCCGCCCCCTCCCTTAACCCGGGGTACAGAAAGAGTATCGCCAGGAGACTGTGAGTCTCTGGCCAACTCTGATGAAAACGGCTGCATCGAAAAACTCGGCTAACGCTGTTTCAAGCAAAGCTCTCTTACATCCTTAACTTCAAAGAAGATCAGCCACCGTCATCAGCGAGGGCCAATATGCTGAACAAGTGCGCAAACCCTTCCTGCTCCACTCCCCTGGTGTATCTACGCGAAGGCAAGATCTTTAGGATGGAGCAGCCGCAGGAGCCACAGCCAGAGGGAAACTCCGGACAGCGCAAAGCATTGCCGGCACGTGTGGAACATTTCTGGTTGTGCGGTCCCTGTTCCGCAGAGATGACTCTTGTCTATGACCGCACGGCTGGCGTCCGCGTGATTGGCAAAAAGTCAAAACAACAACGCGCTGCTTCCTAGAGAAAATAAGACGCACCCCGTCATGCGGGCCTGACGTGCGGGTTTGGTCCGCGAGCCGCAGAGTACAATGCAGCAGATGATCAAGTCTGCGTGGCTGGAGAGTGCCTGGAAGAAGTTTCCTCTCAAGACCAGGCGCCGCTGGCTGAATGTGCTGCTGCTGGCCACGCCACTGGCTGTATTTCTGGAAATTTTTCACGCTCCCGCCCTGCTTGTGTTTGTGGTGACGGCCCTTGCGATCATTCCCCTCGCTAGCGTTATGGGCGAGGCCACAGGCACGCTGGCTGCTTACTCCGGCCCGGCTGTTGGAGGGCTGCTCAACGCCACCCTGGGTAATCTGACGGAACTGATCATCGCCATCTTTGCCCTGAGCGCCGGACATATTGAGGTGGTGAAAGCTTCTCTCTCCGGCAGCATCATGGGCAATCTGTTGCTGGTGCTGGGACTCAGCATCATTGCCGGCGGCGTGAAGCGTGACGTGCAGCATTTTTCGCGGGCCAGCACATCAGCCAACAGCACCATGCTCATGATTGCCGTGGCTGCGCTGGTGATGCCCGCCATTTTCAACCTGACCATCTACGGCAACCTTGAACACCATACCAGCCAGCGGCTTGAAAGCCTGAGCCTGTGGACCAGCGCGGTCCTGGTGCTTCTCTATTTCCTGAACCTGCTGTTCGTTTTCAAGACCCATCGCGGACTGCATGCGCGGGCGGAGAAACAGGAGACTCCGGCCACCAGCAGAACCTACGCGCTTGTTGCCCTGGCCTTGTGCACTGTCTGCATTGCCGGTCTGAGCGAAATTCTTGTGGGCCAGATCGGCACCGTGACAAAAATGCTGGGAATGACGGAGCTGTTCGTGGGAGTGATCGTTGTGTCACTCATCGGCAACTCCGCGGAAAACTCAACCGCCATTCTCATGGCGCGGCAGGACAAGATGGACCTGGCCATGTCTCTGGCCACAGGCTCCAGCACGCAGATCGCGCTCTTTGTGGCGCCCGTGCTGGTCTTTCTCTCGCTTGCCATGGGCCATCCCATGACGCTGCTGTTCAACGGTTTTGAAATTGCCGGGATTTTTCTTTCCGTGCTGATCGTGGCCATGATCGCATCGGACGGCGAAACGCACTGGTTTGAAGGCGCACAGCTGCTGGCTGTGTATGCGATTCTGGCCGTGGCGTTTTATTTTGTGCCGGGATAGCTGGTTTAGGTTGATTGGTGAATACAAGAAACCCGCCTTTTGGCGAGGCGGGCTTTACTGGGTTGAGAATCCTGGTTAAGAAGTTTGTTGGTTGAGTGGCTGCGAGAAGCGCTCGCGGTCGCGTTCTTCAATGCGACGCATGGCTCCGAGCAGATGGGAATTCGACCCTGCGCGGAGGGTTTCACACTGGCGGTTGAGAAGCTGCATCATCAGTGGATCAAAGATGCCGATTTCCTGTAATGCTGCCATGTTGCGGTGGACGCGGGCGAAAGCTGCGTTCAGCCGATAGAGAAGGTCATAAAAGTGAGGTTTTTGCGCACTGTTAGAATCAGTGTCAGCCATAGGTCGCCTTTCCTAGAAGAAGGTGATTTGTGGTCAGGGGCGCGTTCGTGCTGGTAACACGGCGCGTCCCGCTCTTTTGTGTAAATGATTTTGTGGAAGGATGCAACGAAAAAGAAACGAAAAATGAAGAAACGAATTTTGTAAAGTGGAGCTTTTAGATTATGAGACAGCGAATCGAATTTTTCCTCTTGCCGGTGAGCGGCTCGCGTGCCAGCGTGGAACAGGCCGCCAGAAACACCGTTCAGTTTTTGCTCTCCAGGATGCGTTCCGGCAGATTTCAGGCTGTGATAGATTTTTCCGTTTAACAAATTTGCGAGTATGAGAGTTCTGACTTCTGAAGAAGTGCAGCAGGCTGAGCAGCAGGCGCTGGCCCGCCCGGGAATGTCGGGTCTGGTTCTACTCCAGCGCGGCGGTCACGCAGTGGCCCAGTTCTGCGCGGGACATTTCAAGTTCAGAACGGTGTGCGCGGTCTGCGGGCACGGCAAAAATGGCGCGTATGGCCTGGCCGCAGCGGAAGCTCTCCGCCAGCTTGCGGAGAATGTCTCTGTCATTGTCCTGTCCAGTTCAGCAGAAGGACTTGATCCTGATACAGCGGCCTTCTGCGCGCAGCAGAGCCAGGAGCCGATCTGGGCGGGGAGCAGCGAGAGCTTTGAGGACGCTCAAATTCAGGAGGCGCTTCAAGCAGACCTCATCATTGACGCCATTACGGATTCGAAACCTCCGCTCACCCCGCTGCAACTCAAGGCGATTGAGGCCATCAATGATGCATTCGGAACGATTGTGTCCGTGGATGTGCCATCAGGAGTTGACGCGGACAGCATACGGCCGTTTCACCAGTCCGAGCAGGATGCCGTGTTTGCTCACGGGATCATCACGTTTGTTGCCCCAAGGCAGGCGCACGTTTTCGGGGAGCTTACTTCAGGACCCATTGCCGTGAGTGAAATCGGCGTGCAACCTGCGCTTGTCTCCAACGCGACGCAACTGCAGGTGATTAGCGGCCAGGAAATGGGCATGGCGTTTCCGCAGCGACTGCCGGATGCTCATAAAGGAGCATTTGGGCACGTGCTGGTGATCGCCGGATCAGCCGGGAAAGCCGGCGCTGCCGCTCTTGCGGGCATGGCGGCCCTGCGCACCGGGGCCGGCCTGGTCACGGTCGCATGCCCCCAGTCCATTCAGGACACCGTGGCAGGCTTTGCTCCAGAAATGATGACGGAAGCGCTGCCCGAGACAGAGGCGCGTTCCATCGCCGCAGGAGCAGGAGAGATGGCCAACAAGCTCATGACGGGCAAGAACGCGGTTGTGCTGGGGCCGGGGCTGTCACAACATCCCGAAACAGCGGAATTTATCCGCGCTCTGGTGCAGCGCTGTTCTCTTCCGCTGGTTCTCGATGCGGATGGCATCAACGCTTTTACCGGCCGGGCGAGTGAATTGAAAAAGACCGTAGGCGAGAGATTTCGCGTTCTTACGCCGCACCCGGGAGAAGCAGCGCGGCTCCTCGGCGTATCGATCAAGGAAATTCAGGCTGACCGCGTGAAGATGGCGCGTCACATTGCAACTGAGACCGGTTCATGCGCTGTGCTCAAAGGGTGGAGAAGCGTGGTGGCGGGCGCGTCAGGAGAGACGTGGATCAACATGAGCGGGAACGCCGCGATGGCGAAAGGCGGATCAGGAGATGTGCTCTGCGGAATCATCGCAGCCGCGCTGGCAAGGCAGGCGGCAACAGCAGAGCCCACGCACCCTGCGGACAACACTGCCTGGCAAGTGCATGAGCGGGGAGTGGCGTTCCTGAAAGACGCGAGGGTAGCAGCAGCCGTCCACCTGCATGGAATGGCCGGCGATACGGCGCGGGATGAGTTGCACGAAAACACAGTGATAGCAAGGGACGTAATGAACAACCTGGCCGCGTCATTTCATGAATGCGAGGTCCAGATGGAAAGAGGGCTGTTTTACCTGCAGAGGTGAAGCGCCGGACGTTTGCGGCCAAGTTTTGAATGGGTACGGGCAGGTCAAGCAAGCACAGGCGAGGGCGCCTTTTAAATTCTTTCCTTTACGCGAAGATTTCGGGTAGCGGCCTGCAAGATGGCATGTGGCTCACGCGAAGCAGCAGCGGAGCAGAGCCACCCCAGCAAACCAAAAGCGGGTTTGCCGGGGACCCCGGTGGTCCTTCACCCGCGCGTCGAATCCAGTCACAGGTTTCACATGCGAAAGTGCGCGGGGTTCAGGATGGTATCCTCGTTGGGGAAAAAGCCTGCACTGCCACCCTGGGCTTGATAGAGGTTAAGAGTTCACAGGCGAGGGCGCCTGGGCCACACGTTTCTGGCGGAAAAGGCAAGCTGCAGGGGCGCAAAGAGCTAAGGGTCTATCGCTTTGCTCTTCCCTCCGGCGAGCGCCTGGCGTTCCGAGATACGGTTCAGTTTCACTTTGATAAAGCTGTTGATGCCCTGAAGCTCGGCCGCCAGGGCTTCCATGCCGAAGGCGACAAATTCAGTAAGGTCCGGGCAAGGCCGCTGCGAACTGCTGTTCAAGATTCTGTGGTATTGAACTTCGTTTTCATAGAAGAAGCTGGAAAGCGCATGGAGTCCGTGGCCATTGTAGCCGCGCCGGTAAAGAATGGCTGCGGCAACCAGCCGGGAAATACGCCCGTTGCCATCAGGAAATGGATGGATGGTTGTAATAAAGAAAGCGGCCACAAGCGCATGGACCACGGGCGGCAGGCAAGCCAGTCTTTTTCCATTGATGAACTGAATATACCGCTGCATCCATTCAGCCACGGTGGCACCAGGAGCGCCCGGATGGAAGCCGGTCTCTTCTGATCCTGTGGTTACCTCCTGCCCTCTCCTCCTCATCACGCCGGCAACATCTAATCTCATACCGGCCTCATCTGCGGCGCTCCGGTGCATCTGGAGTATGTCTTCAACGCACATAGGCTCACATCCCGGTGAAAACCGATCCTTTACCCATTTGTGCGCCTGTGATGAATTGGCAAGGATGGACCTGAATTTTCGGAGCCGAATTTCATTTTCCAGTGCGTCTGTATGCGTGATTACGATCTGGCGAAGAGCCGCTTCGGCTTCTTCGCTGGATTTCTCCCGCCATTGAGGTGGAATGATCCGCAATGATGCAGCAGCCTGACCGGCCTCAATGGCTGCAAGGTGCGGCACCAGCCTGCTCATGTCAAGCGTGAAGTCCAGTTCGAATTCAGCCCAGTAAGAAGACATATTCGTTCAGCCATCAGCCGTTAAAAGCCATGGTTGCAGAGAAGAGCCGCGGGGCTTTAGACAATCAAAAGGGCGGCCCCGGTCTTCCGCCCGGAGCCGCAATATGACCGCGAACTGACAAAGAGCGCAGTCAGAAAGTCAGGAGCAGCGAGGCATGTCTCTGGACTACTTCGCTGTGCTTTGCGGCGGGTTGGCAACGCGAATGACACCTCCCGACGTCATGTTCTGGCTTCGCGATGCCAGAAATTTGATCAGCGCCTCCAAATCATCAGGGCCCACGCGGAGGTTCGGCATTCTCAAGTTCTTATACTTGTGGAACAGTGCGGTGGCGACGGGGTCCTTTTCCGCAATCATTTTTTCGGGCGCGGAAATGAAGCGCCTAAGCCATGCAGGATCGCGAACGCTGGTTACGCCCAGCAGGTCAGGCCCGATCTTGTCACCGTGACCAATGGTGTGGCACGCGGCACATTGCTTGGCATAGAGATACTGTCCCACATTATTGCGATCGAGGGTAAAGGGCGCGCCTGCTGCAGCTGCGGCATTATTGGGGTTTGCAGTTGCGGGCGCAGGGGTGGAAGCCGCATCAAGGCTGCCCCAATTGCCCAGGAGGTTGCCGATCTGATTAGCAAGGAAGCGCGGGTTGTCTGTAGCCGCATTGCGCATCCACTGTCCCATAGGCTCATTGCCGATGAGGAGCTGGGCGTAGTGCCCATCCTTGCTGCTGTTGGGGTTGGAATACAACCCGAGTTTCTTACTGATGAGATCAATGTCTTCTTTCTTACCAGTCAAGAAAGTCCAGCCCGGGCCAACGTGGTATTGTTCCGCGTAGGCTTTGAGCACCTTAGGCGTGTCCCTTTTTGGATCAATGGAGATTGAATAGAAGAATATGTCCTTGCCCACGCGATCACCCAGCATCTTCTGCACCTGCACCAGCCGCGCCGTTTCAAGAGGGCAGGAATACTGGCAATGGGTATAGATAAGATTGATGGCGACAATCTTTCCTTTAAGAACGTCATCATAAAAATGGACAGTTTTCCCGTCCTGAGTAACAAGGGGGAGATTGGTGAAATAGCTTGCTCCCCAACGGCCCTGTGCAGAGACCGTGGAGTTACGAAAAAGCGCAGTACCGCCCACCAACACGACTGAAAGGGCAACCATGCTCGCCCACTTCGCTGATTGCATGACATCTACTCCTTTACATGCGATCCAATTACCTGTCCGAACTTAAAATCCTGAGGTTCGCCCCGGCCGGATGCCAGGGCGAACCCGCAGGTTAATAACAGAGCCCAACCTTTAGAAGGCCGTCGGCAGAATCTCCGTCGGGTTCTCAAAGGTAACGCCCTTGGGTGATGGAATCGGGCTGGGCAGCGGGCGCAGGAACGGCGCGCCACTGTTGTCAATTTCCCAGCGCATCAGCATGGCATTGTCCTCATGGACGGTGTTGTGGCAGTGCTCCATGAACATGCCGCCCCAGTCACGGAACTGCATGGCCAGAGTAACGCCGCCGCTGGGCCGAAGCCGGTAAACATCCTTGCGGCCTTTTTCAGCCGTGAGGAGCGGAACATTGTTGCCACGATCATCTGTCCGGGAAAGGATCTGTCCTTCCTCGAAGTGGATGTGAATGGGGTGGTCCCAGCGACTACTGCCATTGGTCAAGGTCCAGATTTCACCGCTGCCAAAAGCCGGCGCCGCTGAAATCCTGCCGAAGTCCGCCGCCAGGGTTGCACCGCCGTCCGTGCCAATGCCCCATTCAGGACTCTGACCGCCTGCGCCGGTGATGAAGGTGGTTACGGGATCGTTGGTGGTCACGTCCGGGTGGTTATCGAACACAAAGGTGCGATGCCGCCAGTTGTTGAATCCGGGAATGTTCTTGATATCGGGATTGGGAATCAAGGCCTGATTGGCCGCCACACTGACATCGCGGCTGACATCAGGGTTGGTTGGATTCCGCACAATTCGGAACTCCAGGAACTTGCCCACGCACGGGTCGCACTGCGGGGTGGCGAGCGCCTGGGACAAGGTGAGGTCCTGGTTGGGACCCTTGCCATCCTGGTGCTCGGTCAGATTCACCAGCCAGAGCTTATCTCCGACGTTGAAATTGGCGAAATCGATGATGATGTCATAGCGTTCGGCGATACCGAGCTCATCGGTTTGAGTGAGAGTTGCTACCTGGGGCAGCAGGTTGCCGTCATTGGCGATCTGCCAGAACGTTCTAGCGGTCCCTGCAGCATCCGCGAGTGCAATCTGGAAAAAGCGCGAGACTGCGGCATTCAGGATGCGGAAACGATAGCGGCGGCGCTCTACCTCAAAATACGGCTTGTAGGCAAGGTTCACGGTCATCACGTCGCCGAGGAAACCGTCAAACTGGAAGATGTCCATGAACAGCTGGCCGCTGGCATCGAAGGCTTTGTCAGCAATCGCGAGGTTCACGTCATAGTCCAGGTTGCCCCAGCCCTTGCCGTTGGAGGAGCCGCTGGCCAGGCGAAGGTTCGTACCGTCATTCACAGTTTCGTCACCGCGATCGAGAGAACTGTAAATGTTGTTCATGGCGGCCATGCCCTTGTAAACGTTCTGGGAGGTAAAGCTGAACATGTGATCGTGGAACCAGTGCGTGCTCATGGTTTCACGATAGTCGCCCGGAACCTTGTTGATGCCGCCGGCATCATTGGGCGCACCAGCCTTGGGATCAGTGGCTCCGGTGTTGATGGTGGTAAAGCCTGCCAGCACCCAGGGCCAGTGATAATCGTAGAACTGCTTGGGGAAGAAATACGCGCCGGTGAAGCCATCGTTCTCAGCTCCATGGTGCGCATTGTGTTCGTGCATGCTGATAGTGTTTTTCCCAAAACCGTTGTTCTGGCTTCCGTTCACGGGAAGATTATTGTGGTAACGGAACAGCACCGGCTCGCCGTAACGCACCTGGGCCAGCTTGGGCGGAATGGTTCCATTTAAAGTCCAGACCGAGTTGGGCTGCTGCACGGGGAAGCGGGTATCAAAGCTGAAAGTCAACGGAATGGACTGCGCGGGGTTGATGCCGGAGTTCAAGCTCGAAGCCACGCCAGGGTTATAGGTAGTGTTATTGGTTGCCTGCGCCATGCTCACCTCAATGGCAATCTGAGGTGGAAATTGGGTGAATGCCTGGTGCGCCCAAATGGCTCCCGGCGGACGGCCTTCAATGGGGCCGGTGGTGCCGGCAGGAAAACCGAACCCAGGATCGAGCACCTGCTGAGTGGTGTTGGCCTGAGCCGTGGGCGCGGGGTTGAGAGTGGAGATGGCGTTACGCGGCAGCACATCAAAACGCGGCATGGGCTGCGAAAACGCTGGAACGCTAAAAGTGGGGCTTTTCGTCATTCCGGTGGGAATGGAAAATCCAAAACAACGAGTTCCACTGCTGAAACTGGTGGTTTGCGCGTTGAGCGGCCGCACAAATGGGCTCAGTCCGCCAATAGGCGCCAGCATGCCGGCACTGGTAAACAGGCCCCATTTGACCAGGTCACGGCGTGTGACCCTGCCCTGCGATAACTCTTTAACAATCTCAGCGCGATTTTTGCGGGCATTCTCGGCATCGCGCAGGCGCCTCTTGTCAGATTTTTCGTTTAACCAAAACCAGTCGTTACCTTCGTTGTTACGACCCATATTTGATTCCTCCTGAGTTCCTTCTCCTAGAACCTGTGGGAGTCAATGGTGGATTTTGAACGCCAGCGTTATCCGCCCGCGGCTGAAGAATTTTCAATCCTGTTGCGCATTAGGGGAACGGCCGGAAGGCCAAGAGGAGTGGCGCCAGATGGCTCAAGTTGCGAATTCGCGGATCTATCAAGATCCCTGCTCCGGAAGGCTGCTAATACGCGCGTAAAGTGAATAAATGCTTGTGCCTAGTGCTGTGCGACAAGCGGGGCGAGCTCTGAACAGCATCAATTCAGGATGGGGATATTAGCTGCCGGAAATTCTACTGTCAATAGTAGTTTAAGAATTTTTTAACTTAACACGGGAAGGCCAGCACCGGTTTCCGGTTTTCGATGTGTCGGAGTACGAACAAAAGCCGGTGCGCTGTACGGCGCGCGGAGATTGCCAAAAATTGTCAGGCTTGAAATTGCAAAGGCGTGAGGGACGATGAACAAGTATGCGCTTGCATTTGGCACCCAGACATGTACTGGTTAACAGCAGTGGGTCGCAAAAGACATGTACGTGACGAAAACCAGCCATTAGCACTTAGCCGTTAGCCTTTAGCCAAAACGAGCTGGGGCAATTGCGGATGGCTGCGCCATTCGAGTTCCTTCGACTCGGCACAAGGACGGTGCCTCGCTCAGGATGACTGTTGAGGCGCCGCGAATTTGCGCGGCGCAACATAGTCCTATTTCGCAATTGATTCGCTGAGAGAAATCGTGCTACTCTGGTTCGATTTTGGGAAAGCTGCTGTCGATTTGCCAGCTGCCGGCCAAAGTCCGCCGCGCCCCAGGGCGAACGGCGAACGCTCATTGACAACAAAACAGCTTTTAGCCATTAGCTATTAGCCTTTAGCGTTGTGCCGGAGAGGTTAACTGAGTAGTAAAATTCGGCGATTTCCGGTGTCAGGCCGCAACCCCCAAAAGGGAAAATCAACCCCGGGGTTGAATCGTGTAAGTCTATGTTTTTCGGGGTTGACCGGGGAGGGGGTGGGGGCGTTCTAAGGGTCCAAACCGGGCGGATGGCTGACAGAACAAACCGGGAGCATACCTGACACTGCACAAGAGAGCATGGGCGGTTTAAAAACAGCGCATGCCATGGAAAGAGAGCAGTGTGATGGAAGAGAAACTGCGGTTTGTGTTTGA